>NZ_JBQCGS010000069.1:0-33183 GCF_051955415.1 Flexivirga sp. | reverse complement strand
AACTCCGCGGCGACGTGCTGGACAGGGCAATGCCCCTGACACAGTTGAACCCCCGCGAGAGGTGTGTCATTCCCGACCGGGCGGGTCGTGGCGGCATACCCCTGGTCGGTGAGCGCAGCCGCCAGCGCCTGGGTGCGGCTGTCCAGATCGCGCCCGGCGGACTCCACCACCGGCAACGCTTGCTCGGCGAGAGATGCGGCACGTTGACGCGCGAACTCGGTCACTGCGTCCTCGCCCGAGGTGTCGCGCAGGAATCGCAGCACCGAGCCGGCGAGCGGCTCGTAATCGCCCCGCAGCCGGGCGTGGCCCGAGGACGACACCACGAAGGCCCGCGCCGGGCGCCCGCGACGGCGCTCACCCGTGCCGGTCTGCTCGCGCTCCTCCACCAACTCGTCGTGTGCCAGGCAGTCCAGGTGCCGGCGGACCGCGGCCGGGGTGAGGCCGAGCGACTCCGCGAGCGCGGCCGCCGTGATGGGGCCGCGCTCGGAGATCGTCCGCAGCACGCGCTCACGCGTGCCGACCTCACCGGCTGGGAAAAACACAACATCAGTGTGACGTAATTCCCTGGGAACCTTCCACCCAGGGTGACCTAAGTCCGCCGCACGGCCATCGGCGGCGTCGCCCGGCCCGTGGGAAGCAGTGGCAGCTTCACGACCTACACTTGGCGGTCGTGAGTGCTCCCGTGCTGCCGGTCGTCGTCGACGGGGTGTCGCACCACTACGGCAGCAAGCTCGCCCTCGACCGGATGAGCTGGAGCGCACCGCAGGGCGCGATCACCTGCGTCCTCGGACCCAACGGCGCGGGCAAGACGACCGTGATGGAGATGGCCGAAGGCCTGCGTCGCCCGGAGTCGGGCACGGTCCGGGTGCTGGGCACCGACCCGTGGGGAGCGGACGCCGCGCATCGTCGGCGGGTCGGTGTCATGCTGCAGGACGGTGGCCTCCCCGGAGCGGTCAAACCGCTGCGTCTGCTGCAGCACTTCGCCACCCTGTATGACGCCCAGGACGAGTTCCCCCTGCTGGTCGACGCCCTGGGGATCCAGGACTTCCGCCAGACGTCGCTGCGCCGGCTCTCCGGCGGTCAGCGGCAGCGCGTGGCGCTCGCCGCGGCGCTGATCGGTCGTCCCGAGGTGGTCTTCCTCGACGAGCCGAGCGCCGGCCTCGACCCGCACGCGCGGCTCGACGTGTGGGACCTGGTGCGCCATACCCGCGACCGCGGAGCGTGCGTCGTGGTGACGACCCACTCCTTCGAGGAGGCCGACCGGCTGGCCGATCAGGTCATCATCGTCGCGGCCGGGTCCGTGGCCGCCCAGGGCACGGTCGCCCAGGTCAGCGGCTCCGACGGCCTCGAGGACACCTACTTCTCGCTCACCCGCACGACCAAGAAGTCCTCCCGATGAAGCTCGCCCGATGAGGTCAGTCCGATGACCACCCCCGCCGTACGCGCCCGCAGCCAGGCTGCCTTCGAGGTGCGCACCCTGCTGTCCAACGGCGAGCAGCTGCTCGTCTCCCTCCTGCTGCCCGCGCTCGCCCTGATCGGGCTCGCGGTCGGCACCAGCCCCGACCTCGGACCCGGCCGCCGCATCGACATCGTCGTGCCGAGCGTCCTGGCCCTCGCGGTGGTCTCGACGGCGTTCACCGGACAGGCCATCGCCACCGGCTTCGATCGCCGGTACGGCGTACTGCGACTGCTCGGCGTCACCCCGCTGGGCCGCTCCGGCCTGCTGGCCGGCAAGGCCCTGGCGGTGCTGGTCGTCGTCGCGCTGCAGACGGTGGTCCTCGCGGTGCTGGGAGCCTGCTTCGGCTGGCATCCGGACGCGGCCGGCGTCGTCGTGGGGCTGCTGCTGATGCTGGTCGGGACCTGGACCTGGGTCGCCCTCGCGTTGCTGATCTCCGGTGTGCTGCGGGCGGAGGCGGTCCTCGCGGTGGCCAATCTGCTGTGGGTGCTGTTCGCCGCCCTCGGCGGCCTGCTCTACCCGACCGGCAGGCTGCCGGACCTCGCGGGATCCATCGTGCGCCTGCTGCCGTCCGGCGCACTCGGCGACGGTCTCCGCGACGCGATGACCGGCCGATTCGGCTCACTGACCGAGCCCGTGGTGGTGCTGCTCGTGTGGGGCGCGGCAGCCACGGCGCTCACCGCTGCGACCTTCCGATGGGACGACCGATGATCACCGACTCGACACTGCACACGCCGGCGGACGCCAACGCTGCGGCACGACCTGACGGCTGGTCGCCGTTGCCGCCGGCACGACCCACCGCCGGCCTGTCCACCTGGCTGCGCCGGCTCTTCTGGCTCAACCTGTTCGTCGAGGTCCTCATCGTGGCCACCGGCGGCCTGGTGCGGCTGACCGCGAGCGGCCTGGGCTGCCCCGACTGGCCGCAGTGCGTCCCCGGATCACTCACGCCGGTCAAGCACCAGGAGCAGTCCTGGCACAAATACATCGAGTTCGGCAATCGCACGATGACCAGCGTGGTCAGCCTCGTGGCGGTAGCGCTGCTGGTCGCACTGATCGTCGACCAGCGCAAGGGTTCGCAGCGCCGCGGCCTCTGGCCGCCGGTCGCCTGGATCCTGTTCGGCATCGCCGTGCAGGCGGTGGTCGGCGGCATCTCCGTGCGGACCGGGCTCAACCCGGCGATCGTCGCCTCGCACTTCCTGGCCTCCATGGTGCTGGTCGCAGCCTCCGCCTGGCTCGTCCATCGGGCCCGCGAGACGGACGCGCCACCGCGGCCGGTCGTGCCCCGAGAGGTGCGCTGGCTCGGTGCCCTCACCGCCGTGTTGGTGGCGGTGGTCCTCTTGTTGGGCACCCTGGTGACCGGCTCCGGCCCGCACTCGGGTGACGATGCCGAACACCCGGCCCGCCTGGGACTGGATGTGCGCACTGTCGCGTGGCTGCATGCCGACACCGTCATGCTGCTGACCGGCCTGGTCGTGGCGCTGCTCATCGCCACGCTGCTGGTGGCGCGGCACACCCGAGCACCCAAGGCCTGGGGGTGGGTGCTCGGCGTGATCGTGCTGCAGGGCATCGTCGGCTACACGCAGTACTTCCTCGAGGTGCCCGCCGGCCTGGTCGAGATCCACATGATCCTGGCCAGCCTGCTGGTCGTCGTCACCACCTGGGCGGTGCTGAGCCTGCGCGAGCGCTGACCCTCCCCGACCCGTGCGTCTCTCAGCAGTCCCGGCGTCGCCGGATGCTCAGGAAGCGAGGCGTGCTGTGGCCGCCGGCGTTGGTCGCGGTGATCGCCCGCAGGGCCGGATGCTTGCGGCGTACCTCCGCCTCCAACCGATCGTGCAGCGTGATGCCGGTGGCGGGGCAGTGCCCGCACGTCCCCGAGAAGGTCACCTCCACCCGTCCGTCGGCGACGGAGGCGACCGTCACCTCTCCCCCGTGCGAACGCACGTAGTCGCCGGCCGGACCGGCGAGCACCTCGCGCACCGCCGCCGCCAGCAGCGCGTCCGGGCCGCACTGTTCGGCGTCATACGGCTGCCATCCGGGCGCATCGACCGCCGCCTCGAGCGCATCGCGCACCTGCCCGATGACGTCCGTCCAGCGCAGCCCGTCCGCCAGCCGGATCAGCAGGGCGCACGACTCGCACACGATCGCCTGTATGACGCCGTCGTCGACCAGCGCACCGAGCGGCTGCGGAACACGACGGACCGGACCGGCGAACGGCACGACACCCGGGGCCAACACCCAGCGCACTGTCTGCGGTTGGTCCGCGACCAGCTCGGGATGCATGGGCACGGTGGTGGTGCGGCTCATGAGATCGCCGCCACCACGGTGTGGACCAGCAGTGCCGCCGACCACGCCAGCACGAACATGTAGCCGAACGCGATCGCCGGCCACCGCCACGTCCCGGTCTCCCGGCGCATCACGCCGATGGTCGACATGCATTGCAGGGCGAACAGGAAGAAGGTGAGCAGCGCTGCCGTCGTCGGGGCGTCGAAGAGCTTCTCCTGATGGCCGTTGCGCTCGGTGGTCATGTGCTGCAGTGTCGTCTTGGGCGACTCGGGGTTCTCCGCGGCGGCGACCTGTCCCAGGGTCGCGACGAAGACCTCGCGGGCCGACAAGGACGCCAGCACACCGACGTTGACCCGCCAGTCGAAGCCGAGCGGCTCGAAGACCGGCTCGACGCCCCTGCCGACCTGGGCGGCGATGCTGTGGTCGAGCACGTAGGCGGAGGTGGCCGAGGAGCTGGTGGTGTCGACGCCGGCGTGCTGCATCTCTGCGGTGCCTCGGGTCGGCAGGTTGAGCAGCAGCCACAGAACGATGGTGACCACCAGGATGATCCGGCCGACCTTCTGCAGGAACGCCTTGCTGGAGTCCCACACGGCGAACGCCACCGAGCGCAGCCGTGGCAGCCGGTAGCTGGGCATCTCCATGTAGAAGGGCAGGACCGCGCCGTGCCGCCCGGTGATCCGTTTGAACACCCACGCCGTGCCCATCGCGGCCAGTGCGCCGACCAGGTAGAGCACGAACATGACCACGCCCTGCGCGCCGAACGGTCCGACGGTGGCCGATGACGGCACGAGCAATCCGACCAATAGCACGTAGACCGTCAGCCGGGCCGAGCACGTCATCAGCGGCGCGCCCATCATGGTGGCGATCCGGTCCCGGGCGGACGGCAGCGACCGGGTCGCCATGATGCCGGGTATGGCGCAGGCCCAGGCGGACAGCAGAGCGACGAACGCCCGCCCCTCCAATCCTGCACGGGCCATCAACCGGTCCATCAGGAACGCCGCGCGCGACAGGTAACCGCTGCCTTCCAGGATCGCGATCATCAGGAACAGCAGCGCGATCTGCGGCACGAACACCATCACGCTGCCGACCCCGCCGATCAGGGCGTCACCGATGAAACTGCCGAGCCAGCCGTCGCCGAGGTGCGTGTGGGTCCAGCCGCCGGCGTCGTCGAACCAGGACTGCACCAGATCCTGCAGCGGCGTCGCCAAGGTGAAGATGACCTGGAAGAACAGGAACATCGTGGCGGCGAAGATCAGCGTCCCGAGGATGGGATGCAGCAGCACGGCGTCCAGCCGTCGGGTGCGCGCGTCGTCACTGGGTGGCCGGTGCCGGGCACCGTCCAGCACGGATCGTGCCCAGGCGCGTGCCTGCTGGCGTTCGGTGGGTGGCGGCAGGACGGGGACCGCCCACTGGGCCGCCCGGGCCAGCTGATCGCGCAGGCCGGCGAGCGCTTCCTTGTCCCCCGCAGACACCTCGAGCACAGGGACGCCGAGCGCGCGTTGCAGGGCCGCGGTGTCCAGCGACCCCATGCGGCGGTGCAGTTCGTCACCGAAGGTCACCACCACGGTGACGGGGATGCCGGTGTTGAGCGCCTGGCCCACGAGGGTGAGGGAGCGCTCGATCGTGGTGGCGTCCACCAGCACCAGCAGTGCGTCGGGGGTGTTCAGCTGGTCATCGGCGGCGTCGAGGACGTCGGCCACCACCTGTTCGTCGGGGCTGATCGGGTCCAGACTGTACGTGCCCGGGAGGTCTTCGATCGTGACGTCGCCGCCCGGGGTGCGGGCCGTGCCCTCGTATCGGGCAACGGTCACACCGGGATAATTGCCCGTCTTGGCCCGCAATCCGGTCAGCGCGTTGAACAGCGTGGTCTTGCCGGAGTTGGGACTGCCCAGCAGGGCGATGCGGGTCGTCCCGGGGGTGGCATCGACGAGCGTGTCACCCGGACTGCAATGGCTCACCGAGACTCGACCCGCACGTGCCGGGTGTGCTCGCGGCGCACCGCGATCTCATAGCCGGCAACGCCGTACACGAACGGATCACCCAACGGTGCGCGACGCAGGACCGTGACCGCCGCGCCCTCGGCGAAGCCCAGATCCTCGAAACGGCGCACAGCGGCTCGGTCGAGCGCACCGCTCCAGCCGACGATCACACCGGACTGGCCGGGGCGCATCTCTGCCAGGGAACGCTCGGCGGGTTGATCGGCACGAACGGAGCCGTCCGCGTCGGCGCCGGTGCGGACACCGGTGTCGGGATCGGTTCGACGGACCCACGTCGCCAGCGACATCCGTACCTCCACAACTGCGACTCGCGTTCCTTAGGGCAGCCTACCCTGCCTCTGCGAGTGTGACACAGGCGCAGCGACCATGCGAATCGTGGCTGCCCGGGTGAATGGTGGCTGAGCAGCAGCTGAATCCCCTGATGCCGGCGCCCGGCGAGTCGCATCGACACTCTCGCCGGACTGCGCCCCGTTGCCGCGACCGGTCACCTACCCTGAAGCCACCTCCATCGAACAGAAGGGTCTTCCATGTCGATTCGGTCAACGGTCGGAACCACCCTGCGCAAGACGCTCGGCGGTCGGCAGACGGAGCGCCTGCGGCGCCGTGAGGTAGCCGCACGCACGACGGTGGCCCGCCGGATCGCGCCTCCCCAGGTCGCTCCGAAGCCGACGCCGTTGAACCGCCAGCAGATGATCGACGCTCTCGGCCGCGCCGGAGTCGAGGGCCTCGGCGCCGGTTCGACACTGCCCAAGGGCCTGCACTGGGTCTCCGCCGATCCGTTCGAGCACACCAGCAGCGGGGTGCACAAGCACGCACTGCTCGCGCGCATGCACGAACTGCTGCAGCCACGCACCTACTTCGAGATCGGTGTCGACCAGGGCCAGAGCCTCACCTTGTCCCGCGCACGCAGCATCGCGGTGGACCCGGCATACCGCATCACCCGCGAGATCCGTTGTGACGTGCAGACGTTCGTGCAGACCAGCGACGACTTCTTCGCGACAGCGGGGGCGTTCGACCACTTCGGCGAGCTGCCCGTCGATCTGGCGTTCATCGACGGCATGCATCTGGCCGAGTTCGCGCTGCGCGACTTCATGAACATCGAGAAGCGCATGTCGCCCGGAGGGGTGGTCATCCTGGACGACATGCTTCCCCGGAACTCCCTGGAAGGACAACGGATCCGGCGTACGTCGGCCTGGGCGGGCGACGTCTACAAGGTGGACGACGTGCTGCGGCGGCACCGCCCCGACCTGACGATCCTGCCGATCAACACCGAGCCCACCGGCAGTTACCTGGTGGTCGGCCTCGATCCCACGTCGACCGTGCTGGACGAGGTCTACCCGGACGAACTCCCCCGCCTGAGCGCGCCCGACCCGCAGACCGTCGACGCAGAGTGGTGCCGGCGCACGCACGCCCACGAGCCGTCCGGGATCATGTCGTCACCGGTCTGGGCGGACGTGCGGGCACTCCGGGACAGTGGTGCCGGGGCCGGCGCATACGCCGAGCTGTGGGAGCAACTGCGCGCGCTGCCCTGAGCGGAAGGCGCAGCGGGCGGATCAGAAGACGAGGTGCACCAGCGGGTCGATAGCGACACCGACGAAGACCAACGTCAGGTAGGAGATCGAGTAGTGGAACAGGCGCATCGGCTTCAGCACCTTGTATGACGCCCCGGCGCGCGCACGACGCAGCAGCAGGTGGGCCTCGCGCAAGAACACCGCACCGGCGACCAGCGCGATGACCGTGTAGATCAGCCCCATGTCCCCGACGGGGATCAGCGCGAGCGTGGTCAGCACGGTCACCCAGGTGTAGAGCACGATCTGCCGGGCCACCGCGACGTCCTCGGCCACCACGGGCAGCATCGGCACTCCGGCATTGGCGTAGTCGTCACGGAACCGCATCGACAGCGGCCAGTAGTGCGGCGGCGTCCAGAAGAACACCACCAGGAAGAGCACCACCGCGGACCAACTCAGCGAGTTGGTGACGGCCGACCACCCGATGAGGGTCGGCATACAGCCCGCGATGCCACCCCACACGATGTTCTGGGAGGTGCGCCGCTTCAGCAGCAGCGTGTAGAAGCCGACGTAGAGCGCGATGGCGCCGAACGACAAGGCCGCCGAGAGCCAGTTGACGAGCAACCCGAGCCACAGCACCGAGATCACCCCGAGGGTGACCCCGAAGACGAAGCCGGCCCGTGGGCTGATGGCCCCGGTGGCCAGTGGCCGTCCCTCGGTGCGGTGCATCAACCGGTCGATGTCGCGGTCCAGGTAGCAGTTGAGGGAGTTGGCCGAACCGGCCGACAGCGAGCCGCCGATCAGCGTCGCCAGGATCAACCAGACCGAGGGCACCCCGCGATCGGCCAGGAACATCACCGGGAAGGTCGTCACCAGCAGGAGCTCGATGATCCGCGGTTTGGTCAGGGCGAGGTAGTCGCGCGCGACCGCGGCGAAGGGCCGCCGGCCCGCCGGCGCACCGTGTGCTGCGCCGCTGTCGGTGCCAGTGGTGTTGCTGTCGAGGGTGCTTTCGGCGGTCGCTCGGCCGTTCGCCGAGCGCGGCTCGATAGCGGTCACTCTCGTCACTTCCGTCGCCTCGGGGAATCGCACACGGGTGGGCATCTCACCACCTGAACTGCTCGCAGTCTATCCCGCTGACCGACGTTGCTGATCGCGTGGGTGGCAGGGCTAGGCTCGGAAGGGAAAGTTCCAGATCGTCAGTTCAGTCCAGAGCCATCGTTCGAATCTTCGTGGGAGCAATCTGCCGTGAGTCAGGACACCTCAGCCATCACCGGACGCCGCGACCCGGCGCTCGCCGAGCCCATCGCCACCCAGGCCGGCTGGACGTCGGTCGACGTACGCGCTGTCGACACCGTGCGGGTCCTGGCGGCCGACGCAGTGCAGAAGACTGGCAACGGCCACCCGGGCACCGCGATGAGCCTGGCCCCGCTGGCGTACCTGCTCTACCAGAACGTCATGCGCATCGATCCCGGTGACCCGCGCTGGATCGGTCGCGACCGGTTCGTGCTGTCCTGCGGGCACTCCAGCCTCACCCAGTACATCCAGCTCTACTTCTCCGGCTACGGCCTGGAACTGAAGGATCTGGAGGCGCTGCGCACCTGGGGTTCGCTGACGCCGGGCCACCCGGAGTTCGGCCACACCGACGGTGTCGACATCACCACCGGCCCGCTCGGCTCCGGCATCGCCTCGGCCGTGGGTATGGCGATGGCGCAGCGTCGCCAGCGCGGTCTGCTGGACCCCGACGCCGCGCCCGGCACCAGTCCCTTCGACCACCGCATCTGGGTCATCGCCTCCGACGGTGACCTGATGGAAGGCGTGTCGGCAGAGGCCGGTTCGCTGGCCGGCCACCAGGAACTGGGCAACCTGATCGCGTTCTACGACCAGAACCAGATCTCCATCGAGGACGACACCGACGTGTCGTTCACCGAGGACGTGGCTGCCCGCTACGCGGCATACGGCTGGCACGTGCAGACCGTCGACTGGCGGCCGGGTGCGAAGCCGGACAGCGACCGCAACACCTACACCGAAAACGTCGACGAGCTGCTGGCCGCGATCGAGCAGGCCAAGTCGGTCACCGACAAGCCGTCGCTGATCTGCCTGCGCACGATCCTCGCCTGGCCGGCGCCCACCAAGCAGGGCACCGGAAAGGCGCACGGCAGCGCCCTGGGCGATGACGAGGTCGCCGGCACCAAGAAGCTGCTCGGCTTCGACCCGGAGCGGACGTTCCAGGTCGACGACGAGGTCATCGAGCACGTCCGCAAGGTCAAGGACCGGGGCCGGCAGGCCCACGCCGAATGGCAGAAGTCGTTCGACGCGTGGAGCGAGGCCAACCCCGAGGCGGCCCAGTTGCTGGACCGGCTGGTCAAGCGCGAGCTGCCCGCCGACTTCGCCTCGGCGTTCCCCACCTTCGAGGCCGACCCCAAGGGCCTCGCGACGCGCGCGGCCTCGGGCAAGATCCTCACCGCGCTCGCGTCGGTCATGCCGGAGTTGTGGGGCGGTTCGGCCGACCTGGCCGAGTCCAACAACACCACCATGGTCGGCGAGCCGAGCTTTGTGCCGGCCAATTGGCAGACCGAGGAGTGGAAGGGCGGCCCCTACGGCCGCACCCTGCACTTCGGGATCCGCGAGAACGCCATGGGTATGGCGCTCAACGGCATCGCGTTGGAGGGCCTGACCCGTCCCTACGGCGGCACGTTCCTGGTCTTCTCCGACTACATGCGCCCCGCGGTGCGGTTGGCCGCCATCCAGCAGATCCCGGTGACGTTCGTGTGGACGCACGACTCCATCGGCCTGGGCGAGGACGGTCCGACCCACCAGCCGATCGAGCACTTGGCGGCGCTGCGCGCGATCCCCGGCCTGGACGTCGTGCGACCCGCCGATGCCAACGAGACCGCGGTCGCTTGGCGCACCATTCTCGAGCACACCGACCGACCGGCCGCGCTCATCCTGTCCCGCCAGGCGCTGCCGACCCTGGACCGCACCGAATACGCCTCCGCCGAGGGGGTGGCACGCGGCGCCTACATCGTGGCCGACACCGACGGCACACCCGACGTGATCCTCGTTGCGACCGGCTCCGAGGTGAGTCTGGCCCTGGAGGCCAGGAAGGCTTTGGCGGACCAGGACGTTGCAGCTCGTGTGGTGTCCATGCCCAGCCGCGAGTGGTTCGAGGCACAGGACGAGGGGTACCGCCACGAGGTGCTGCCCCCGGCCGTGCGGGCCCGGGTCAGTGTGGAGGCGGCGACGCCGTTCGGCTGGCACGACATCGTCGGCGACGCGGGGCGCACCGTCGGCATCGACCACTTCGGCGCCAGCGCCGCCGGATCGGTGCTGATGGAGAAGTTCGGGTTCACGGTGGACGCAGTGGTGTCTGCCGCGAAGGAATCCATTCAGGCTGTAGGAGGCAACTGAAGATGGCAAACAACAACACGCAGGCACTGAGCGACCTCGGCGTCTCGATCTGGCTGGACGACCTGAGCCGCCCGCTGATCAGCAGCGGTGACCTGCAGAAGCTGGCGGACGACAAGAACGTCGTCGGCGTCACCACCAACCCGACGATCTTCGCGACCGCGCTCTCCGACGGCAGCGCCTACAACGACCAGGTCGCCGAGCTGGCCAAGGGCGTGGCGGGCATCGACGAGGCGGTCTTCGAGATCACCACCCGTGACGTCCACGACGCATGTGACGTGCTGCGCCCGATCTACGACGCGACGGGCGGCCAGGACGGCCGGGTGTCGATCGAGGTGGACCCGCGTCTGGCGCGCGACACCGACGGCACGATCACGATGGCCAAGGAGCTGTGGGCCAAGGTCGACCAGCCCAACGCCATGATCAAGATCCCGGCGACGGTCGAGGGCCTACCGGCGATCACTGCGGCCCTCGCCGAGGGCATCAGCGTCAATGTCACCCTCATCTTCTCGCTGGAGCGCTACCGCGGCGTGATGAACGCCTTCCTGGCCGGCCTCGAGCAGGCCAAGCAGGCCGGCAAGGACCTGTCCACGATCCGTTCGGTCGCGTCCTTCTTCGTCTCGCGTGTCGACACCGAGGTCGACAAGCGGCTGGACGCCATCGGCTCGGACGAAGCCAAGGCACTCAAGGGCAAGGCCGGTGTCGCCAACGCGCGGCTGGCCTACCAGGCCTACGAAGAGGTCTTCAGCACCCCGCGCTGGAAGTCGCTGGCCGATGAGGGCGCGCACACCCAGCGTCCGCTGTGGGCCTCGACCGGGGTGAAGGACCCGGCATACCCCGACACCATGTATGTCGTGGACCTCGCGGTGAAGGACACCGTCAACACCATGCCTCCCAAGACGCTCGACGCCGTCGCCGACCACGCCGAGCTGGCAGGTGACCAGGTGACCGGCAACTACGCGGACGCCGCCGCCGTGCTCGACGCACTGGACAAGGTCGGCGTCTCCTACGCCGAGGTCGTCGAGGTCCTGGAGACCGAGGGCGTGCAGAAGTTCGACAAGTCGTGGGACGAGCTGCTCGGCTCGGTCAAGAGCGAGCTGGAGAAGGCGGGGGCGACGCTGTGAGTGAACCGGTGAGCAACTCCGGTCTCGCGATCACGGCCGTCGGCGCCGCCGCGGACGCGATCGCTGCGCACGTCCCGCAGTTGGTGGCCGACGGCTTCGCCGGCAAACTGTTCGCCCAGGACGCGACGCTGTGGGGACCGGATGCCGAGTCCGAGGCGGGCAAACGCCTGTCCTGGGTCGGTCTGGCCAGCTCCTCGCGGCCTCTGGTGGCCGACATCGAGCAGTTGCGCGACACCCTCGCCGGCAAGGGCATCGACCACGTCGTCCTCTGCGGTATGGGCGGGTCGTCGCTGGCGCCGGAGGTCATCTGCGCGTCCGACGGCGTGCCGCTGACCGTCCTGGACTCTTCACAACCGGACATGGTCCGTGCCGCGCTGCAGGACCGCCTCGAGCAGACGGTGGTCGTGGTGTCGTCGAAGTCCGGCTCGACGGTCGAGACCGACTCGCAGCGTCGCGCCTACGAGAAGGCGTTCCAGGACGCCGGCATCGACCCCGCCGAGCGCATCGTCGTCGTGACCGACCCCGGCAGCCCGCTGGACGAGCAAGCGCGCGGCGCCGGTTACACCGTCTTCAACGCCGACCCCGGCGTCGGCGGCCGGTACTCGGCGCTGACCGCGTTCGGCCTGGTCCCCAGTGGCCTGGCCGGCGCGGACATCGGCCGGCTGCTGGACGAGGCGGAGTCCGTCACCGACATCCTCGCCTCCGACGACGAGGCCAACCCCGGGCTGCGTCTCGGCGCGGCATTGGGCGGCACCCAGCCGTTGCGCGACAAGATCGTGCTGATCGACGCCGGCACTCCGGCCGTCGGATTCGGCGACTGGGCCGAGCAGTTGATCGCCGAGAGCACCGGCAAGAACGGCAAGGGACTGCTGCCCGTCGTGGTCGGCGATTCCCCCGCCACCGACCAGCTGGCCGACGAGTTGTACGTGCGGCTGGTCGCCACCGACGACGGGGCCGAGTCGCCAGCCGCCGGTGACGCGACGGTCGACGTCGGCGGCTCGCTCGGCGGCGCCATGCTGCTGTGGGAAGCTGCCGTGGCGACGGCCGGCCGGCTGATTGGGATCAACCCGTTCGACCAGCCGGACGTGGAGAGCGCCAAGGCCGCCGCACGGGAACTGCTCGGCGCCGGCACCGGCTCGGTGGCGGCTCCGGCATACACCGATGGTGCGATCGAGGTCCGCAGCGCCGGGCCGGACTTCCTCGGTGACGCGACGTCGGTCGCGGACGCCCTCCGTGCGCTCTTCGCGCAGCTGCCCGGCACCGGCTACCTCGCGGTCATGGCGTATGTCGACCGGATCGCCGACCAGTCCCTGGCGGACGTGCGCATTCCGTTGGCGCGCAAGCTGAACCGGCCGGTGACGTTCGGTTTCGGGCCGCGGTTCCTGCATTCCACCGGGCAGTACCACAAGGGTGGCCCGGCGGACGGCATCTTCCTGCAGATCACCACCGCGGCGACGCAGGACCTGGCCATTCCCGGGCGGGACTTCACCTTCGGTGACTTCATCGACTCTCAGTCCGGCGGTGACGCCAAGGTGCTGGCCGAGCACGGTCGTCCGGTCCTGCGGCTCAACCTGACCGATCACGAGGCGGGCCTGGCCCAGCTGCAGCACGCCATGGCGGAGGTCACCACAGTATGAGCCCCGCGCGTGTCGCGCGCGGAGTGAACCCGTTGCGGCAGGCCGACGACCGTCGGCTCCCCCAGATCGCCGGTCCCTGCGCGCTGGTGATGTTCGGCGTGACCGGCGATCTGGCCCGCAAGAAGCTGCTCCCGGCGATCTACGACCTGACCAACCGTGGTTTGCTGCCGCCGGGCTTCGCACTCGTCGGTTTCGCCCGGCGTGACTGGGACGACGACACATTCGCCTCCGTGGTGCGCGAGGCCGTCGAAGCCGGTGCTCGCACACCGTTCCGCGAGGAGGTATGGCGCAACCTCGCCGACGGATTGCGTTTCGTGCCAGGCAGTTTCGACGACGACGCGGGTTTCGACCAGCTCGCACGGACCTTGGGCTCGCTCGACGAGGAGCGGGGCACGGACGGCAACACGGCGTTCTACCTGTCGATCCCGCCCGGAGCGTTCGAGACGGTCTGCGCCCAGCTCGACCGGTCCGGTCTGGCCCGGCCGGCGAACGGCTCGTGGAGCCGCGTGGTGATCGAGAAGCCGTTCGGCCACGACTTGGCCAGCGCCCGGGACCTCAACGCGACCCTCGAGCGGGTGTTCCCCGCCGACGCGATCTTCCGGATCGACCACTACCTGGGCAAGGAGACGGTCCAGAACCTGTTGGCGTTGCGGTTCGCCAACCAGCTGTTCGAGCCGGTCTGGAACGCCAACTACGTCGATCACGTGCAGATCACCATGGCCGAGGACATCGGCATCGCCGGCCGCGCCGGCTATTACGACGGCATCGGAGCAGCCCGTGACGTCATACAGAACCACCTGCTGCAGTTGCTCGCACTCACCGCGATGGAGCAACCGAACTCCTTCGGCGCCGACGAGTTGCGCGCCGAGAAGGAGAAGGTGCTCGCCGCCGTCCGGCTGCCGAAGGACCTGGCCACCGCCACCGCGCGCGGGCAGTACACCGCCGGCTGGCAGGGCAGCGAGAAGGTCATCGGCTACCTGGCCGAGGACGGCATCGACCCGAGATCGACGACCGAGACGTATGCCGCGCTCCGCCTGGACGTGCACACGCGCCGGTGGGCGGGCGTGCCGTTCTACCTGCGCACCGGCAAGCGCCTCGGCAAGCGGGTCACCGAGATCGCGGTGATCTTCAAGCGCGCGCCGCACCTGCCGTTCGACGACACGGCGACCGAGGAGCTCGGCCAGAACGCCATCGTCATCCGGGTGCAGCCCGACGAGGGCACGACCATCCGGTTCGGGTCCAAGGTGCCGGGCGCCGGTGCGATGGAAGTGCGTGACGTGACCATGGATTTCGGCTACGGCAGCGCGTTCACCGAGTCGAGCCCGGAGGCCTACGAACGCCTCATCCTCGATGTTCTGCTGGGCGAGCCACCGCTCTTCCCGCGGCACGAGGAGGTCGAGCTGTCCTGGCGGATTCTCGATCCGGTCGAGCGCTTCTGGGCCCGCAAGGGCGCGCCCGAGGGGTACGAATCGGGCACGTGGGGACCGCACAGCGCGGACGAGTTGCTGGCCCGTGACGGACGTGAGTGGAGGCTGCCGTGATCGCCGACCTGCGCGGGACGACGACCAAGGAGATCAGCAAACAGCTGGTGCGCCTGCGCGCCGAGTCCGGAGCGATGGCCCTCGGCCGGGTGATGACATTGATCATCGTGGTGAACGAGGCGGAGGCCGATGACGCGATCGAGGCCGCCATCCACGCCAGCCGGCAGCATCCGAGCCGCATCATCGCGCTGGTCAGGTGCAGCGCACGGGGAGCCGGCCGGCTCGACGCGCAGGTGCGGGTCGGCGCCGACGCGGGTGGCAGCGAGATCATCCTGCTGCGCCTGCACGGCGAGCTCACCAAGCACGGCGCGAGTGTGGTGACCCCGTTGTTGGCCGCCGACACCCCGATCGTCGCGTGGTGGCCGGGAGGTGCGCAGGACGTCGCGTCCTCACCCATCGGCAAGCTGGCGAGTCGTCGCATCACCGACGCATCGCAGGCCAAAGACCCGCGAAAGGCCTTGCAGCGCAGGCGCGCCGAGTATGCCGACGGCGACACCGACATGGCCTGGTCGCGCACCACCCGGTGGCGCGGACTCCTTGCCACTGCACTGGACCTGCCGCCGTACGAAGCGGTGCGGTCGGTCACGGTGACGGGTGCGTCCGATTCGGCCAGCACCGACCTGCTGGCCGGATGGCTCGCCGTCCGGCTGAAGTGCCCGGTCCGCCGCGCACGCTCCGAACCCGGCACCGGCCTGGTCAACGTGCGGATGGAGCGCGCTTCCGGACCCATCGAGCTGGTCCGTCCGGATCGCGCGATGGGCACGCTCACCCAACCGGAGCAGCCGGAGCGACAGCTCGATCTGGCCCGGCCCGGCACGGCCGAGTCGCTCGCGGAGGAGCTCAGTCGGCTGGGCGGCGACGAGGTCTATCGCGAGGCGCTGGTCAAGGGGCTTCCTTTGGTGACCGACGTGCCGAACCGCCGGAAGACGCGTGCTGCGTCGGTCGGGTAGCTGCAATGGCGAGGAGAGTGGACGATGACGATCGAGCGACGGGCGGGCAAGGACGAACTCGGCCGGGCCATCTCAGAGCGGCTGATCACCGAAATCATTGCTGCACAACGTGAGCGAGGCGTCGCACACATCGTGCTGACCGGCGGCTCCATGGGTGGTCTCGCACTGCGTTCGCTGCCGGCGGCACAGGGCATCGACTGGTCCAAGGTTCACTTCTGGTGGGGTGACGAGCGGTTCGTCGCGTCCGGCGACCCCGACCGCAACGACGTGGAGGCGGACCGTGCGGCACTCGATGCGTTGCCCGTGCCGGAGGAGAACGTCCACCGCGTGTCCGGCCCGGACCGGGTCGCCTCGGCCGAAGAGAGTGCCGCGGCATACTCCGATGCGCTGCGCGCGCCGAAGCCGGGAGATGGCGTCTTCGACGTGGTGATGCTGGGCATGGGTCCCGACGGTCACGTGGCCTCGTTGTTCCCGCACCACCCGGGTCAGCGCGCCGACGACGCCATCGCCGTCGCCGTCCACGAGTCCCCGAAGCCGCCGCCGGACCGGGTGTCGCTCACCTTCGAGTGCCTGAACCGCAGCCGGCAGGTGTGGCTCCTGGTCGCCGGCGCGGAGAAGGCGGACGCCGTCGCCGCCGCTCACGCCGCCGGCGCCGACCGCTGGGACGTGCCGGCGGCCGGCGTGCACGGTCGGCAGCAGACCATCTGGTGGCTCGACGACGCTGCGGCCGCGAAGCTGAGTCCCGCCGGCTGACTCCTCGGGTGGTCCCCGCCCGACGAGGAGTGCCACCATGAATGGCATGGATGACCAGGCGATCCACGACCACATCAGCGAACTCATCGCGTCCGAGCACGAGCTGCGCCGCAAGCTGAGCACGGGCGAGATCACCGCGCCGCAGGAGCATGCGCAACTGCGCGAGGCAGAGGTCCAGTTGGACCGGCTGTGGGACCTGCTGCGGCAGCGGCAGGCGCGACGGGAGTTCGACCAGGATCCCGCCGAAGCGGTCGAACGTCCGGCGGACGTGGTGGAGAACTACCGGGAGTGAGTCCTGGCGGTCAGCTCGGCGCAGTTGCCGGCCGCCGGCCGACCGGCCAGCCGGTCCTCGGTCCAGCTGATGAGCTGGCCCAGCAGCGGGGCGCTGCCGCGCAGGACATCGCTGTGGTTGCGTCCGGGATACTCCCGGTAGTCCAGCCGCTGACCGTGCGCGCACAACGACCGCGCATAGTCACGCTGCATGCTGGCCAAAATCAGCGGGTCCGCGCCGCCCTGGGCGATGAGCAGCGGGATCTTGCCGACGCCGGTCGGAGTGTTCTGCCGCAGTCTCCTCCCCAGCGCCCCGTCGTCCGGCGACCTGGTGAGCAACGGGGGCACCAGCCCTCGGTCGGCCGCGTCCAGCACCACCGGCACGGCGGCGGAGTTGCACAGCCCGGCCAGCTCGTCGACCAGGTCGCCCGCTGCCGGGGTGACATAGTCCTGCAGGCGGACGTCCGGGTATGCCGCGGCATATGCGGTGAGCACGTAGGACACCAGCAGTGTGCCGCCCCGCAGGCCGTTGAGCCGACGGGTGATCGCCGGCATATCGCTCGTGGGTGAGACGGCGGCCACACCCGCCAGCGGCACATCGGGTGCGTAGGCCGGCTGGATCTGACCGGTCCACAGTGCCGCACCCCCGCCTTGTGAATGCCCCCAGACCACCGTTCGGTCCGACGCCGACACGGCACGGAAGCGGCGTGTCGCGCGGACCGCGTCGAGCATCGCCCGCCCTTCGCCCTGGCCGATGAGATAGGGCTGCGGGCCCGCCGTCCCCATCCCGATGTAGTCCGGCGCCACCAGCAGCCAGTGCTTGCGCACGAGCTGATCCAGCTCCTGCCGGATGCCCGTACCGAACGGTTGGGACATCAGGCTGGGTGCGCAGGACCGGTCGTAACCCGAGGTGCCGTGCGCCCAGGCGACGACCGGGCGAGGACCGGGTGGCGCGTCCTTGCCGACCAGGACGATGGCGCTGCCCAAGGCGGGTTCGCCGTCACCGCGCGTCGTGGTGTAGAGGATACGCCAGGCACGCGCCGTCTCCGGGACACCCTGTGCGAACGGCTGACTGCGCACGATCCGGCCGGGTCGGGCGGGCACGGAGGCCGGCGCCTCGTAGAACGCGTCGGTGCCTGGTGATGCCTCATGCACCGACCGGCCGACGACGACGCCGGCCACCACCACCGCGATGACCGCGACCGCGGCGATGACCGCGAGAACGCGCCGAGGTGCGGACCCGGACCAGCGATTCACCTGCATGGTCCCTCTGTAACACGAGTCGGCACGCCCCGCCTGCGGGGTATGCCCGGCGTGCCGCGCACGATCGCCGTCGACGCGCGAGCTCAGTGCTTCTCACCCGGCGGGGGACCCTGGACGACCAGCGTGCTCATCACCTTGTCCGAGAACGTCTGCCGCTTGTTGTCCCACAACGGCCACAGGTAACCGATGTAGCAGGCGATGCCGTCCAGGAAGTGTGCGAGGTCGCGCACGAACGCCATCCCGGTGCCGATCGGCCGACCAGTCGTCTCGCTGATCAGCGAGATGCCCAGCGCCTTCTTGCCGATCGACTGTCCCTTGCCGCCCTTGACCCAGCGGTTCCAGATCTGCAGCGCCACGACAGCCAGGAAGCCGAGGATGGTGAGAATGAATCCCCACGGTGACGGAGAGCCGGTGGTCACCGTCTGGCAGAAGCCGGACGTGTCACACTCGGTGGTCGTGCTCGTCGAACTGCCGATGATGATGACCGCGACGACGAACAGCACGTATGCCGGAAGCAACACCAGCGCGTCGATGAGATACGCCCCGACCCGCTGGCCCCAGTTGGCCAGGGGCGGTCCGTAACTGCTCACCTGGTACGAAGTCGACGGCATCGGGGCGCCGTGGGCCGGAAGGCCGCCGTACGGCTGTTGCCCGTACTGCGGGGTGGAATACGGATCGTTGCTGCTCATGAGGTCCCCTCGAGGTCGGGCGGCGGGTGTGTGGATGCAGACGTGACGCCAGCGCGCGGCGCGCGGTTCCACCGTTCAGCCGATCAACTCGCGCACCGGCCCCTCGTGGATGGCGAGGTAGACGGTGTCGCGCAGCCGATTGGCCTCTGCAGCAGTCAGCGTCCGGCCGATCGCGCGCAACGTGAGCCGCACCAGCGCATTGACCTGTCCCGCGCGCAGCCCGAGCCGGACCCGTGCGCCCTCCGGCAGATCGTCGTACGCCGTCACCGCCAGCAGTTCGACCGCCTCCAGATCGGCAGCACGGTCGCCGAGTGCAGACCGCACCCGATCGCCCACCACTTCCTCGTCGATGCCCCAGGAGAACACGACCGACAGATCCCGACGCGCCGGTGGCATCAGCGAAACGGGTCGGTACGGCGACAGGTCCAGCATCTGCGCCGCCACTCGCGGATCCGTTGCCCGCAACAACCGGATGTCCGGAATCCGCTTGCGCAGCATGAGGGCACGATCCAAGCCGAGGCCGGCGGCCACGCCCGTCCAGCGGGCCGACGGCAGCCCGACCGCGTCGAGCAGCCAGGGTGCGATCAGCCCACCCTCGGCGAGTTCGAGCCACTCCCCCCGCGCTGCGTCCCAGACGTCCAGCTGGCGTCCGTCGAGGGTGTAGCTGTGGTGGGAGGCGGTCACCCGCCACCGGCAACCGGGCAGCACCGCCCGCGCCACAGCGCTCAACTGCTCCACCACGTCCTCGACTGTCCGCGGGCGTCCGCTCGTCACCCCCCACAGGTCCAGCTGATGTGGTTCGCCCGTGTGCGTCCGGTCGATCGCGTCGCGGCGGTAGGCGAGTCCGGCGGCGGCATACACCACGTCGCTGGTGCCATCGTGCGAGGCCAACGTCGGCGGGAGCATCGCGCTGGTGTGACTGCGCAGCATCACCGTCGGACTCACGTAACGCGAATACCGTTCATTCCGAGTCACATCCGACCGGTCGTAACCCAGTGCATCGTAGTTCCCGGCGATCGACACCAGCGGGCTCTGCCGTACGCTGCGCACCGGCCCGGCACCGAGCGGGGTGACCGCCCGGATGATGTCATCGCTCATCAGTTGCAGGGCATGCGGTCCGCACTCCGGATCGGTCAGATCGCGCAGGTCGAGCGCCGCGCGCAGTTCGGCACTGCTCAGGTAGGAAGTCATCGAAAGTCCTTGCTCGTCGGTCGTATCGGGTGACGGTGTCTCCTCGACCGGTGCCGCGGACCTCAGCTGCGCATGCGAGCGAGCCCACGACCGAACGCCGGTCGAGGGCACCGAAATCGCCGAATGCGCCGCATGTCCGCACAGTAGAGCGCTGCACGCCGCCGGCGCCACCGAATATGACGACTTTTGTCAACCGATTGGTTGACAACGACCATGGTCGTCGTCACACTCGACGTATTCAACCTTCCGGTTGAGCACGAGAGGCAGGACGACGATGGATCAGCTCTCCGAGGTCTTCGCAGCGTTGGCCGACCCGACGCGGCGCGACATGGTCGCCCGACTGACCGAGGCCGACGCCACGGTCGGCGAGCTGGCGGCGCCGTACGACGTGTCCGTACAGGCCGTGTCCAAGCACCTGAAGGTCCTCGAGGGCGCCGGACTGGTCACCCGCACCAAGGACGCGCAACGGCGGCCGGTCCACTTGGAGGCAGAGGTCTTCGACCTGATGACCAGATGGATCGAGCGCTATCAGCGCCGGGCGGAGCAGCGCTACCAGCGGCTGGACGCGCTGCTCGACGAGATGAACGACCGCGACCAACCCGTCACGAGAGGCAATGCATCATGAACACGTCCACCTTCTCCGAAGCAGTCATCGAGGCGGACGACGAGGTCCCGGTCATCCATACGACCCGGGACTTCCACGCGACGCCGGAGCAGCTGCTCCGGGCACACACCGACCCCGACCTCTACGCGCGCTGGGTCGGGCCGAACGGCATCTCGACCCGGATCGACTACTGGGACGCCCGTACCGGCGGCAACTGGCGCTTCGTCAACGAGCACAACGGTGAGGAGTTTTGCTTCCACGGCTGCTTCCACGAGGTCAGCGACACCCGCATCGTGCAGACATTCACCTGGGAAGCCATGCCCGACGGAGTCTCGCTGGAGACGCTGACCTTCGAGGACCTCGGCGACGGACGCACTCGGCTGCACGCCCGGTCGCTGGTCGACTCCTTCGAGGCCCGCGACGGCTGGCTGGCCAGCGGCATGGAGGTGGGCATCAACGACGGCTACGCCAAACTCGATGCCCTGCTGAGCGAGGGAGTCGTGCTGTGAGGGCCTCGCGAGAGCACGGGGACGAGGACCGGGGTCCCCGCGAAGTATCGGAGGAGCGGAGCGAGGGAGAACTTCGCGGGGTGGTCAGGCCGTGCCTCTGGTTCCACGACAACGCCGAGGAGGCGATGCACTTCTACGTCGACCTCTTCCCGGACTCGCGCATCGACGGGATCGACCGCTACCCGGACGAGTCGCTGGACGAGCACTTCGCGGGTATGGCGGGCAAGGTGATCAACGGCCGGTTCACCCTGAACGGCATGGACTTCGTCTGCCTCGATGGCGGCCCGGCGTTCACGTTCAACGAATCGATCTCGTTCACCGTCGCGTGTGCGGACCAAACGGAGATCGATCACTACTGGGCGGCACTGTCCGCAGTGCCCGACGCCGAACAGTGCGGTTGGTGCAAGGACAAGTACGGCCTGAGCTGGCAGATCCTACCGGCGCAGCTGCACGAGCTGCTGACCGGTCCGGCGGCGGTGCAGGCTCTGCTGGCGATGCGCAAGATCAGCATCGCCGACCTGCAAGCGGCCGGTCGTTGACCGGCTAGCGGATGAGGCCGCGTTGGCGCAGGGTGTCCAATGCTTCGTCCAGGATGACCGCACCCTCCTCGTCGGAGCGTCGCTCCTTCACGTAGGCGAGGTGGGTCTTGTAGGGCTCGGCGCGCGGCGGCGCGGGCGGGTTGGCCTGGTCCTGGCCGGCCGGGAACCCGCACCGCGGGCAGTCCCACGTGTCGGGAACGGCCAGGCCCGGCTCCTGCGCGAAGCTCGGGCGGGTCTCGTGGCCGTTGGAGCACCAGTAGGAGACGACCACCCTCGGTGCCGCCTCGCCGCGCTCTGCCTCACCCATCGGGCCGGCACCGACGCGACTACCTCGAATTGCATTGCCACCGGCCACGATTGCTCCTTGACAGCGTCGAACTGGGGTTGGTCGAAAAGATGATGGTCGAGATGGCTTACTGGAAGCGCGCGACCAGGCCGAGACCGACGATCGCCGCCAGCCAGATGATGCTGGCGATGATCGTCAACCGGTTGAGGTTGCGCTCCGCGATCGACGAGCCACCCAGGCTGCTGCTGACACCGCCACCGAACATGTCGGACAGTCCCCCGCCCTTGCCCTTGTGCATCAGAATCAGCAGCACAAGGAACAATCCGCTGATGACCACGACCGCCTGGAGTGCGATGCGCATGCCGTCCACGCTGGAGTCTCACCTTCACGTCGAGAGAACTGAAGTGGCACTCGGGAGCGCCTCGGACAAGATTACACGCCGCACCGGTCGGCTCAGCCCGCGATGGTGCCCTGGTGCGCCTTGAACCGGCAGATCGCGGCGAACTCGGCCGGATCGAGCGATGCACCGCCGACCAATGCGCCGTCGACGTCGTCACGCGCCATGATCGAGGCGACGTTGCCGGACTTGACGGAGCCGCCGTAGAGGAACCGCACCTGATCGGCGACATCCCCGTTGTGCAGCTCGGCGACGGTGTTGCGCAGCGCGGCGCACGCCTCCTGCGCGTCGTCCGGGGTGGCTACCTCACCGGTGCCGATGGCCCAGATCGGTTCGTAGGCCACCACCAGCGTGGCGACGTCCGCCGCGGCGATCCCCTCGAGGGCGGCGGTCAGCTGGGCGACGATGTGCTCGACCTGGCGCCCCTCCTTGCGCACCTCGATCGGTTCTCCGACGCACAGGATCGGCGTCAGCTCGTGCCGCAGGGCTGCTTTCACCTTCGCATTGACCGTCTCGTCGTTCTCGTGGTGGATCGTCCGGCGCTCACTGTGCCCGACGATCACGTAGGTGCAGCCCAGCTTGGCCAGGAACTCCCCGGAGATGTCTCCCGTGTAGGCGCCGGCGTCGTACGGCGAGAGGTCCTGCGCACCCAGCTGGAGCTTCAACCGGTCTCCGTCGATGAGGGTCTGCACCGATCGCAGATCGGTGAACGGCGGAATGACCGCGACCTCGGTCTCGTCGTGGTCGTGCCGCTTGTCCTTCAGCGTCCAGTCCAGCTTCTGCACCACCACGGTGGCCCGCTGGTGGTCCAGGTTCATCTTCCAGTTGCCCGCGATGAGCGGGACACGGCCGGCCGGAGCGTCCTTCGTGTGAGCCACTGCTCAGTCCTCCAACGCATTCAGGCCGGGCAGGGCCTTGCCCTCCAGGAACTCCAAACTCGCGCCGCCGCCCGTGGAGATGTGACCGAAGTCGTCATCGGCGAAGCCCAGCTGACGCACCGCCGCGGCCGAGTCGCCGCCGCCGACCACGGTCAGCGCGCCGTCGCGGGTTGCGTCGACCAGGGCCTGTGCGACGACCTTGGTGCCCTCGGCATACGGGCTCATCTCGAACGCGCCCATCGGACCGTTCCAGAAGACGGTGCGCGCGCCGCGGACCGCGTCGGCGAAGGCCCTCGCCGACTCGGGTCCGATGTCGAGTCCCATCCGGTCAGCCGGGATCCCGTCGGCCGGGACGATCTCGTGGTCCGCGTCGGCGGAGAACCCGGTGGCTGCGACGACATCGGTCGGCAGCACGATCTGCACGCCGCGCTTCTCGGCGTCGGCGAGGTAGCCCTTCACCCGGTCGACCTGGTCCTGCTCCAGCAGGCTCGTGCCGACCTGGTGGCCCTGCGCGGCGAGGAAGGTGAAGACCATGCCACCGCCGATGAGCAGCAGATCGGCCTTGCCGAGCAGGTTCTCGATGACGCCCAGCTTGTCGCTGACCTTGGCGCCTCCGAGCACCACGGCATACGGGCGCTGCGGCGACTCGGTGAGCCGGTGCAGCACGCCGACCTCGGCTTCGACGAGCCCGCCGGCCGCATGCGGCAAGCGTTCGGCGATGTCGTAGACGCTGGCCTGCTTGCGGTGCACCACACCGAAGCCGTCGGAGACGTAGGCGTCGGCGAGGTGGCTGAGCTGGTCGGCGAACGCGCCGCGCTCCGCGTCGTCCTTGCTGGTCTCCCCCGCGTTGAAGCGCAGGTTCTCCAACAGCGCCACCTCGCCCTTGTGCAGCTTGTCGACGGTGGCATCGGCGGACTCGCCGACCGTGTCGGTCGCGAAAAGCACGGGGAATCCGAGGAGTTGGGACAACCGGTCGGCGACCGGGCGCAAGGAGAACTTCGGGTCGGGCACGCCCTTCGGGCGGCCCAGGTGTGCGCACACGACGACCCGGGCGCCCGCGTCGGCGAGCCGCTTGATCGTCGGCACGGAGGCACGGATCCGCCCGTCGTCGGTGACCTCCCCCGCGTCGTTCAACGGGACGTTGAGGTCGCTGCGGACCAGCACCGTCTTGCCGGCCAGGCTGCCCAGGTCGTCGATCGTGCGCATGGTGCTCAGAGGCTCGCGCCGACGAGCTGCACGAGGTCGGCGAGGCGGTTGGAGTAGCCCCACTCGTTGTCGTACCAGCCGACAACCTTGACCTGGTTGCCGATGACCTTGGTCAGGCCGGAGTCGAAGATGCAGGACGCCGGATCGGTGACGATGTCCGAGGAGACGATCGGGTCCTCGGTGTAGCGCAGGATCCTGCCGTCCGCAGCCTGCCGCACCGCGGCGTTGACCTCTTCGGCCGTCGTCTCGCGGCTCGCTTCGAAGGTCAGGTCGGTGGCCGAGCCGGTCGGGGTCGGCACCCGCAGGGCGTAACCGTCGAGCTTGCCCTTGAGCTCCGGCAGGACCAGGCCGATGGCCTTGGCCGCGCCGGTGGACGTCGGGACGATGTTGATCGCCGCGGCGCGGGCGCGACGCGGGTCCTTGTGCGGTCCGTCCTGGAGGTTCTGGTCCTGGGTGTAGGCGTGGATGGTGGTCATCAGGCCCTTGACGATGCCGAACTCGTCGTGGAGGACCTTGGCCATCGGACCGAGGCAGTTGGTGGTGCACGAGGCGTTCGAGATGATCGTGTGCTTCGTGGCGTCGTAGTCGCCGTCGTTGACGCCCATCACGATCGTGATGTCCTCGTTCTTGGCGGGTGCCGAGATGATGACCTTCTGGGCGCCGCCCTCGACGTGCACCTTGGCCTTCTCCGCGTCGGTGAAGATGCCGGTGGACTCCACCACGATGTCGGCGCCGAGGTCACCCCAGGGCAGCTGGGCGGGGTCGCGCTCGGCGAACGCCTTGAACGTGGTGTCGCCGGCGGTGATGTCGGTGTCGGTGGAGCTGACGTCGCCCGGGAATCGGCCCAGGATCGAGTCGTACTTCAGCAGGCGGGCCAGGGAGGCGTTGTCGGTCAGGTCGTTGACGCCGACGATCTCGATGTCGGCACCGGACGCCACAACGGCCCGGAAGAAGTTGCGGCCGATGCGGCCGAAGCCATTGATTCCCACGCGGACGGTCACGGGCGACTCATCCCTTTCTGTTGGTCAGGTGATGTGCGTCTGAGGCGGTGCCGGAGCGGGCACCCACCGGATCGACACCACCGACCCTATTTGATGGCGCCCGGCCGCCGGAACGGGTCTCGCCGTACGGTCCCTACTGATCGAGCATGTCGGCAGCCAGCGCGGCCTCGGTGTTGGGTATGCCGAGCTCCGCCGCACGTTTGTCGGCCATCGCGAGCAGGCGACGGATGCGGCCGGCCACCGCGTCCTTGGTCATCGGCGGGTCGGCCTTCTGGCCCAGTTCCTCGAGGCTGGCCTCCTTGTGTTCCAACCGCAGGCGCCCCGCCTCGGCGAGGTGGTCGGGAACCTCGTCGGCCAGGATCTCCAGTGCACGACCGACCCGGGTGCCTGCGGCGACGGCCGCCTCCACCGAACGTCGCAGGTTGGCGTCGTCGAAGTTGGCCAGCCGGTTGGCGGTCGCGCGGACCTCGGGGCGCATCCGCCGCTCCTCCCAGGCCATGAAGGCGTCGGTGGCGCCCAGACGGGTCAGCATCACCCCGATGGCATCGCCGTCACGGATGACGACGCGGTCGACGCCGCGCACGTCGCGCGCCTTGGACTGCACACCCAACCGGCGCGCGGCACCCACCAGGGCAAGGGCGGCCTCCTGGCCGGGGCAGGTGATCTCCAGCGACGACGAGCGTCCCGGCTCGGTCAGCGAACCGTGCGCCAGGAACGCACCGCGCCACGCGGCCTCGGAGTCACACACCGCACCGTTGACCACTCGCGGCGGCAGGCCACGGACCGGCCGGCCGCGATGATCGATCAGACCGGTCTGCCGGGCCAGCGCCTCGCCGTCCTGCGCCACCCGCACGATGTAGCGGCTCCCGCGGCGCAGCCCGCCGCCGCTCATCACCAGGACCTGCGGCGTCTGGCTGTAGAGGTCGGCGATGGCCTGACGCAACCGCCGCGCCGCCGCCGCGGTGTCGAGTTCGGCCTCGATGACGATCCGACCGCCGATGATGTGCAGGCCGCCCGCGAACCGCAGCATGGCCGAGATCTCCGCCTTGCGGCAGCAGGTTTTGGTGACCACATGTCTGCTGAGTTCGTCCTTGACGGCTGCGGTCATCGACATGTCGTTTCAGTTCCTCAGATCTTCCGGCGGTGCGTTTCCGCGGTCCCCGCGAAGTGTCGCAGCGAGGTGAGAGCGGAGAACTTCGTGGGGTTTCCTCATGCTACGTGTCATCGCGACACGGGGCAGTCACTCCACCACATCACGATAGGCCGCCGCCAACCGGAGCGTGTCGTGTGCGCCTGGTTGGTCCGCGTCGGCCACATCGGCGAAAACCACTTCCGCGCCAAGCGATTGAGCGGTGGACCGTAGCTGATCGCCGTCGTCCGTGACGACGGACGGGTCGGCCAGCACCACGTCGAGATGCAGCTCCGGCGCGTGCGCAGCGAGTACCTCGAGGTGGTCGGACGCACTGAAACCGATGGTCTCGCCGGTGTTCATCACCATGTTGAGCGTGAGCATCCGCTTGGCCGTCGTGTGCACCAGTGCCTCGCGCAGATCCGGCACGAGCAGATGGGGCATCACCGAGGTGAACCACGAACCCGGGCCGAGGATCACCCAGTCGGCGTCGTAGACCGCGTCGACAGCCTCCTGGCAGGCCAGCGGCGGGTCCGGGTTGAGTCGCACACCGAGCACCCGTCCGGGCGTCGTGGCGACCTCCACCTGTCCGAGGATGTCGGTCACCGCGTCCGGGGCGTCGGGATCGGCACCGAGCACACTCGCCTCGATCCGCAGCGGCTCGGCCGCCATCGGCAGGACCCGGCCGCGGGCACCGAGCAGCCGGCCCACCAGGTCGAGGCCCGCGATCGGGTCACCCAGCAGGTCCCACAGGGAGGCGATGATCAGGTTGCCCAGGGCATGCCCGCCCAGCGGTCCGCCGCCCGCGAACCGGTGCTGCAGGGCGTCGGCCCACTGCAGCCCCCATTCGGAGTTGTCGCACAGCGCCGCCAGCGCCATTCGCAGGTCGCCGGGTGGCAGGATGTCGAACTCCTCGCGCAGGCGTCCGCTGGAGCCACCGTCGTCCGCGACGGTGACGATGGCAGTGATCTTGTCGGTGACCAGTCGCCGCGCTTGTCGGCCCGCTCAGCGCCCGTGGCCCCCCCCGAGTGCGGCGACGGCCGGACGCCCCATTACTCGCGCCCCAGGTCGCGGTGCACGACCAGTGATTTCACGTCGCGGGAGTCGAGCCGATCGGCCAGTGCCTCGGCCATGGCCACCGAACGATGCTTGCCGCCGGTGCATCCCACGGCGAGCGTCACGTAGCTGCGCCCCTCGCGCAGGTAACCGGCGGTCATCGGCTCCAGCAGGCTGAGGGTGCGGTCGAGGAACTCCTTGGCACCGGGCTGGGCCAGCACGTAGTCCGCGACGATCGACTCCTGCCCGGTGTGCGGGCGCAACTGAGGATTCCAGAACGGGTTGGGCAGGAAGCGCATGTCGAAGACGAGATCGGCGTCCAGCGGGATGCCGTACTTGAAGCCGAACGACATGACCGCGATGCGCAGCGCCGGGCCCTCGTCGCCACCGACGAACTCGCGCACCTTGCTGCTGAGCTGGTGGACGTTGAGGCCGCTGGTGTCGATCAGGATGTCGGCCGTGGCGCGCAGGTCGCGCAGCGCTTCGCGCTCCTGCTGTATGCCGTCCAGCAGCCGTCCTTCGTCCTGCAACGGGTGCGGACGGCGCACCGACTCGAAGCGCCGGACCAGTGCTTCGTCGGTGGCGTCCATGAAGATGACCGTCGGGCGCCAACCTTCGTCACGCAGATGGTCCAGGCCCTCCCGGAAGTCGGTGAAGAACTCCCGCGATCGCACGTCGACGACGGCGGCCAGTTTGGGCATGCCCTCGTGGTGGTCGGCGCCCTGCTTGGCCAGCAGGTCCGCCATCGCGACCAACAGTTGCGGCGGCAGGTTGTCGATGACGTACCAGCCGCGGTCCTCCAGCACATTGGCCGCCGTGGTGCGGCCGGCGCCGCTCATGCCGGTGACAACGATGAGCTCCGGCGCCTGGTCCGGGGCCTGCTCCACCTCGGTCATCGGGTCGTCTCCTTCTCGTCGAGCGGGTCATCGAGCGGGTCATCGAGCGTGTGATCGAGCGGGTCGGGTGCATCGGGCGGCGGATCGAGCACCTCACCGGTCGTCAGATTGACCGCCGGGGTGCTGGTGGCGTCTCGCAGCTGTGAGTGCACCGTAGCGGCGAGCGCGGGTCCGATGCCTTTGACTGCTTCGATCTGTTCGACGCTGGCGGCGCGCAGTCTCTTGACCGAGCCGAATTCCCGCAGCAGTGCCTTGCGGCGTACGGCGCCCAGCCCGGGTATGTCGTCCAGGACCGAGCGGGTCATCGCCTTGGACCGGCGCTGCCGGTGGAAGGTGATGGCGAAACGGTGTGCTTCGTCGCGGACGCGCTGCAGCAGGTAGAGGCCATCGC
Source organism: Flexivirga sp. (assembly GCF_051955415.1). Taxonomy (NCBI): domain Bacteria; kingdom Bacillati; phylum Actinomycetota; class Actinomycetes; order Micrococcales; family Dermacoccaceae; genus Flexivirga; species Flexivirga sp. The sequence continues at coordinate 4,224 of NZ_JBQCGS010000069.1, read as the reverse complement.
TGGTGCGCGGCAGGATCACCGGGAAGTCGTCGTCAGGCAGCCAGACCTCCTCGAGCCGCTTGGCCAGGCCCACGACCGCGACGTCGTCGATGCCCAGTGCCTCGAGGGCGCGGGACGCGGCATCGACCTGTGGTTTGCCGCCGTCGACGACGACGAGCTGCGGCGGGTAGGCGAATCTCCGCGGTCTGCCGGTGGTCTCGTCGATCGGGCCTCGGCTCGGGGCCGCCGACTCGGTGCCGCCGCTGTCTTCGGCGTCGCTGTCGTCGCCACCGTCCGTGTCGTCCAACTCGATGTCGCCCGCGCTGTCGCGATCGTCGAGGTAGTGCCGGAACCGCCGGGTGAGGATCTCGTCCATCGCCGCGGTGTCGTCCAGCCGGACCGAACCGTCCGGCTGCGGGGTGCCGCGCACGATGAAGCGGCGGTATTCGCCCTTGCGTGGCAGGCCGTCCTCGAAGACGACCATCGAGGCCACGACGTTGGTGCCCTGAACGTGGCTCACGTCGAAGCACTCGATGCGCAGCGGCGCCTGCTGCAGCTCGAGAGCATCCTGCAGGTCCTGCAGCGCCTGGCCGCGCGCGGTCAGGTCACCGGCCCGGGCGACCTTGTGCCGGCCGAGCGCCTGCTTGGCGTTGCGGTTGACCGTCTCCATCAACGTGCGTTTGTCGCCGCGCTGCGGCACGCGCAGCTCGACCCGGGCACCGCGTATCTCCGTCAGCAGATCGGCCATCGCCTCGGGCTCCGGAGGCAGCGCAGGGACGAGGACTTCCCGCGGGACGCCCTCGGGCGATTCGCCCCCATACACCTGGCCGAGCAGTCGTTCGACGACCTCGGCCAGGCCGAGGTCGCCCTCGGACAGTTTGTCGACGACCCAGCCGCGCTGACCCCTGATCCGCCCGCCGCGCACATGGAACACCTGGACGGCGGCCTCCAGCTCGTCGTCCTCGATGCCGAAGACGTCCGCGTCGGTGGCATCCGGCAGGACGACGGCGGAACGTTCGAGCGCCTTCTCCAGGGCGGCGATGTCGTCGCGCCTCCGCGCCGCGGCCTCGAAGTCGAGTTCCGCGCTGGCAGCGCGCATTTCGCGTTCGAGGCGCTTGACGAACCGGCCGGTGTTGCCGGCCATGAAATCGCAGAACTCCTCGGCGATCTCCCGGTGCTCCTCGGCCGTCACCCGGTTGACGCACGGTGCCGAACACTTGTCGATGTAACCCAGCAGACACGGCCGGCCGACCTGCCCGGCACGTTTGAACACACCGCTGCTGCAGGTGCGCAACGGGAAGACCCGCAGCAGTTGATCCAGCGTCTCGCGGATGGCCCACGCGTGGGCATAGGGGCCGAAGTAGCGGGTGCCCTTGCGTTTGGTGCCGCGCATCACCTGGGCGCGCGGGAACTCCTCGCCCATCGTGACCGCGAGATAGGGGTAGGACTTGTCGTCGCGGTACTTGACGTTGAACCGCGGATCGAACTCCTTGATCCAGGAGTATTCGAGCTGCAGGGCCTCGACCTCGTTGCGCACCACGGTCCACTCCACGCTCGCCCCGGTGGTGACCATGGTGCGGGTGCGTGGGTGCAGTGCCGCGATGTCCTGGAAGTAGGAGGACAGCCTGCTGCGCAGCGATTTCGCCTTGCCGACGTAGATGACCCGGCCGTCCTTGTCGCGGAACTTGTAGACCCCGGGGTCGACCGGGATCTCCCCCGGCTTCGGGCGGTAGGTCGACGGATCAGCCACGAGTCCAGTCTAGGAAGTGGCAGCGACAGCCCGGCGTTCGGGAGCGGCCGCAGGAGAAGACTCACGAATGCGCCGGTCCCGGGCCGACCGACCTCAGCCGACGACGACCTGGGTGCCCTTGAGGGTGGCCGTCTTGGGCGTGAGCGGCGTGGTCGCCGGGCCCTGCTTGACCGAACCGTCCTTGGTGCTGAACTCGCTGCCGTGGCACGGGCAGATGATCGTGTCGCCACTGATCTGGGTCACCGGACAACCCTGGTGGGTGCAGATATAGCTGAATGCCTTGAACTCGCCCTTCGTCGGCTGGGTCACCACGGCCTGCAGGTCGTTGTCGATGATGCCGCTGCCGACCGGCACCTTCGAGGCGGCGATCCCCTTGCCCGCACCGGCTCCCCCGGCTGCGGAGGAACCACCACCGGCGGACGACGCAGCGCCGGCGGCACTCGCAGGTGCGGCACCGCCGGAAGCGCCGGAAGAGCCTCCACAGGCGGCGAGTGCGGCCGCTGCGGCGACCGCACCTCCTGCGGCGCCGGCCGAACGCAGCACGGTGCGCCGGTCAGCGCCACTCGAGGTCTTCGCGGAGGTGCCCTGGTCTCGATCAGTCATGGCCACCAGCATGCATTCATTGAATGGTCAACGGGTGACCACCACCTATGGACTTGCTGTGTGATCGGAGCAGACGCCGTGACGTCGGTCACCGCCGTCGCCAGCCGGCCGCTGCACCCCGGTCCTCGTACTGGGCTTCGTGGTGGGCTACTGGGTGTCTGCTATGACGAACCGGCAGCTCGCTTGGCCGGCTTGCTGCTGGTGGCCTTCGCCGTCGCGGCCGGCTTCGCCGGCTTCGACACCGCGGCAGCCGTGCGCTTGCGAGACGACGTCTTGGCTGCCTGGGCCGCCGCCTTCCCACCCGCCTTCCCGGATGCCGCCCGCTTGCCGGCTGTCGACTTCTTTGCCGCCGCCCGGCCGGTGGCGCTGGTGGTCGTGCCGGACTTCTTCGCCGCTGCGAGGGTCTGCGACGGTCGCTCGGCTCGCGTCGACTTGGCCAGCAGCGGTCCCAGGTATCGACCGGTGTAGCTCTCCGGCACCGCCGCGACGTCCTGGGGGGTGCCGGTCGCCACGACCGTGCCGCCGCGGTGGCCGCCCTCCGGGCCCATGTCGATGATCCAGTCGGCCGACTTGATCACGTCGAGGTTGTGTTCGATCACGATGACGGTGTTGCCCTTGTCGACCAGCCCCTGCAGCACGCCGAGCAGCTTGCGGATGTCCTCGAAGTGCAGCCCCGTCGTCGGCTCGTCGAGCACGTAGATCGTCCGGCCGGTCGAGCGCTTCTGCAGCTCGGCGGCCAGCTTGACCCGCTGTGCCTCGCCACCGGACAGGGTCGGCGCCGGCTGCCCGAGCCGCACATAGCCCAGGCCGACGTCGACCAGGGTGTTCATGTGTCGGGCGATGGCCGGCACCGCCGCGAAGAAGTCCTTGGCCTCCTCGATCGGCATGTCGAGCACGTCGGCGATCGTCTTGCCCTTGAAGTGGACCTCGAGCGTCTCGCGGTTGTAACGCGCGCCGTGGCACACCTCGCACGGGACATAGACGTCCGGCAGGAAGTTCATCTCGATCTTCAGCGTGCCGTCACCGCTGCAGGCCTCGCATCGTCCGCCCTTGACGTTGAACGAGAAGCGGCCCGGCTGGTAGCCACGCACCTTCGCCTCGGTCGTCTCGGCGAACAGCTTGCGGACGTTGTCGAAAACCCCGGTGTAGGTGGCCGGATTGCTGCGAGGCGTGCGGCCGATCGGGCTCTGGTCGACGTGCACGACCTTGTCGAGCTGATCGAGGCCCTCGACCGTGCGGTGCCGTCCGGGAACGTGCCGGGCACCGTTGAGCTGATTGGCGAGCACGTTGTAGAGGATCGAGTTGACCAGGGTCGACTTGCCGGACCCGGACACGCCGGTGACCGCCACCAGGTTGCCCAGCGGTATGGCGACGTCGACGTCCTGCAGATTGTGCTCGCGCGCGCCACGGACCACGATCTCCCGGCCGTCCTGCGGTCGGCGGATCGCCGGGGTGAGGATCTCGCGGCGACCGGACAGGTAGGCCCCGGTGATGGAGTCGGGCTGCTCCAGCAACTCCTGCACCGTGCCGGAGTGCACGACCTTGCCGCCGTGCTCCCCCGCACCGGGGCCGATGTCGACGACCCAGTCGGCGGTCGCGATGGTGTCCTCGTCGTGCTCGACCACGATCAGCGTGTTGCCGAGGTCCCGCAGCCGGGTCAGCGTCTCGATGAGGCGGTGGTTGTCCCGCTGGTGCAACCCGATGGAGGGCTCGTCGAGCACGTAGAGCACGCCGACCAGGCCGGAGCCGATCTGGGTCGCCAACCGGTTGCGCTGTGCCTCACCGCCCGACAGCGTGGCCGAGGGCCGGTCGAGCGAGAGGTAGTCGAGCCCGACGTCGAGCAGGAACCGCAGACGCTCCTGGATCTCCTTCAGCACCCGCTCGGCGATCTG
>NZ_JBQCGS010000068.1:0-32170 GCF_051955415.1 Flexivirga sp. | reverse complement strand
GCGCGGTCGGCAACTCGCCGTCGAGACCCACCGGGTCGACCTGGACCTGGGCAACCTCGCCGATCCCGACGCCTCGACGTTCGCCTCACGTGCGACGATCCGCTTCACCAGCACGGAAACCTCGACCTGGCTGGACCTGGTGGCCGACGAGCTCACCGCCCTGACGGTCAACGGCACCGCCCAGTCCCTGGACGGCTACGACGGTGCGCGTGTTCCGCTGCAGGGCCTGCGGACCGGCGAGGCGGTCAACGAGGTCGTCGTGGAGGCCCGCTGTGCCTACAGCCGGACCGGCGAGGGCGTGCATCGCTTCACCGACCCAGCAGACGGAAACACCTACGCCTACACACATTTCGAGCCCACGGACGCACGCCGTGCGTTCGCCTGCTTCGAGCAGCCGGATCTGAAGGCGCGCTTCACGTTCGCGATCACGGCGCCTGCCGGCTGCGTCGTGCTGAGCAACCAGTCACCGGTCTCCGATGAAGCCGACGGCGAGGGGCACACCGTCGTCTTCGCCCCGACGCTGCCGCTGTCGTCATACCTCACCGCCTTCGCGGTGGGGCCCTATCACGTCGCGCGGGACGTATGGCGCGCCGACCGCGCCGACGGCAGCTCGCTGGAGATCCCGCTCGGCGTCATCTGCCGTCGGTCGATGGCCGAGCACTTGGACGCCGACGAGATCTTCACCATCACCAAACAGGGGCTGACGTTCTTCGACGAGGCGTTCCGATTCCCTTATCCCTGGGGGAAGTACGACGAGATCTTCGTGCCGGAGTACAACCTCGGCGCGATGGAGAACCCCGGCCTGGTGACCTTCAGCGAGAACGCCTACATCTTCCGCGGCACCCCCACCGAGGCGCAGCGCGAGTCCCGCGCCGAGGTGATCATGCACGAGATGGCGCACATGTGGTTCGGCGACCTCGCCACCCCGCGCTGGTGGGACGACACCTGGCTGAAGGAGTCCTTCGCCGATTTGATGGGCTATCTGGGTGCGACCGAGGCCGCCGGCTTCGACGGCTCCTGGGTCACGTTCGCGGTCAATCGCAAGCAGTGGGCCTACGTCCAGGACCAGTTGCCGACGACCCACCCCATCGTGGCGGACATCCCGGACCTGGAGGCCGCCCGGCAGAACTTCGACGGCATCACCTACGCCAAGGGGGCGTCGGTGCTGAAGCAACTGATGGCGTATGCCGGGCGGGACGCCTTCTTCCGCGCCGCGCAGCTCTACTTCCAGCAGCATGCCTTCGGTTCGACGGGGCTGCGGGATCTGATCGACGCGCTGCAGGAGAGCAGCGAGGCGGACCTGTCGGACTGGGTGCCGACCTGGCTGGAGACCACCGGACCCTCGGCGCTCGGGGTGGTTCGGGACGGCGGGACCATCTACCTGACAACCGATTCCACGGACCCCTCGACCGGCGAGCAGATCGCCCGCAACCACCGGGTGGTCGTCTCCACCTTCGCACTCGAAGCGACCGGACTGGAGCGCACCGCGCGCGTGGAACTCACCCTGGACGCACCGAAGGTCGCGGTGCCGTTACCGCCGGGCACCCGGGCCGACGTCGTCGTGCCCAATGACGACGACCTCACCTACGCACTGGTCCACCTGGACGACACGTCCGTGACGAACGTGCTGGGCGACCTGTCATCGCTGGAACCCACCCTGACCCGTGCAGTGGTGTGGTCGGCCCTGTGGAACGCGGTGCGGGACGCGCGCCTGTCCGCAGCGACCTACCTGGCAGCGATCGACGCCAACGTGGCGACGGAGACCGACGCCGGACTGGTGTCGATGGTGCTGCAGCAAGCCCGCACGGCGATCTCGGACTACCTGGCACCAGGCGAGCGCCCTTCGGCGTCTGCTCAGCTCGTCGCCACGGTCGACGCCGGTCTGCAGGCCGCCGCACCCGGCTCCGATCTGCAGCGCGCCTGGGCACACGCGTTGGCGTTCTGCGCCGGCCGGTCCCCGGCCGGTGTCGATCCGGTGCGCCTCGCCCTGCGGGGCGGCGTGGCCGGACTGGAGGTGACCCCGTCGCTGCGCTGGGACCTGCTCGTCGCCCTCGCCGAGCAGGGCTCTGTCGGAGAGTCCGAACTGCCGGACGCCTACGACGCCGACCCGACGATGAGCGGCGCCATTGCGCTCGACCGGGCCCTCGCCACGCTGCCGTCGGTTGCGCACAAGCGGCGGGTATGGCGAGAGCTGACGACCGGCGACGACCTGACCAACGACCGCCAACGGGCGCTGCTGGCCGGCTTCGCGGCCGGCGATCAGGCCCTCACCGAGGAGTTCCGCACGCCCTACTTCGAGCAGCTCGACCAGTGGTGGCGTGACCAGACGATGGTCATGGCCGCGCGTCTGGTGGCCGGGGCATTTCCGCGCACCAGCGTCGCCGACGGCGACGTCACCGACAACCCGGTGGTCGCCGCTGCCGACGCGTGGCTGGGTACGCACCCGGACGCGCCGAATGCGTTGCGCCGCATCGTCATCGAGCAGCTCGACCACACGAAGCGGCAGCTGCGGGCACAGGCCGGCGACTAGAGCAGCGCGCCCAGCACCGCGACGCCCACCAAGGCGACCAGCGCGATGACGACCACCAGCCGCTGCGCCCTGGGGGACATCATGCGACGCGCTCACCGGCGAGGTCACCGGCGCGGTCGCGCTGGCGCACCTCGAGGTGCGGGATCGGGCGACCCTCGAGCCGCACTCGCAGGTCTTTGCTGCGCATCAGGTAGAACATGACGGCACCCACCGTAATCGCCGTCGCCACGCTGCCGACCAGGATGGTCCACCGCGCCCCGAACGCGGTGCCGATCCAACCGATGACAGGGGCCCCCGCCGGCGTACCGCCCATGAAGATGGCCATGTAGAGCGCCATGACCCGACCCCGCATCACCGGGGTGACGCTCAGCTGCACGGTCGCGTTGGCGGTGTTGAGCGTGGTGATCGCGCACAATCCGGTGGGGATCAGGAACAGTGCGAACAGCAGGTATGACGGCGCCAGCGCGGCGAGCGCCGAGAAGAGCGTGAAGCCGACCAGTGAGCCCAGCACGATGCGCAGCCGCGGCCGCTGCCGGCGGGCCGCCATGAGCGCGCCGGCCAGCGAACCGATCGCCATGACCGATCCCAGCAGGCCGTACTCCGCCGCGCCCCGGTGGAAGACCGTCGTCGCCATCAGCGCGATGGTCAGCTGGAAGTTCATGCCGAACGTGCCGAGCATGAAGACCATGAACATGATCAGCATGATGTCCGGTCGCCGCCGCACGTAGGCCAGTCCTTCACGCACCTTGCCCTTGCCGCGGACCTGGGGTGCCGGCATCAGCTCCTCGGGACGCATCGCCTTCAGCGCGATCAGCACCGCGACGAAGGACAGGGTGTTGAACACCAGGGTCTGGCCCGTGCCGATGAGACCGATGCACAGACCGGCGATGCCTGGGCCGATCAGCCGCGCGGCATTGAACGACGTGGCGTTCAGGCCGACCGCGTTGCTCAGCAGGTCGGACTCCACCATCTCCGAGACGAATGCCTGCCGGCTGGGGTTGTCCAGCGCCGTCGCGACGCCCTGCAACAACGCGAGCGCATAGACGTGCCACAGCTGCACCACGTCGGTGAGCACCAGTGCCGCGAGCAGCGCCGCGGTCACGGCCAGCGCGCTCTGCGTGCCGAAGAGAACCCGCCGCTTGGGGAAACGATCGGTGATCGCGCCGGCGAACGGAGCCAGCAGCACCACCGGCGCGAACTGCAGGGCGGTGACGATGCCCAGCGCCGTGGAGTCGTGGGCGGTGAGTTGGGTCAGCACCAGCCAGTCCTGGGCGGTGCGACCCATCCAGGTGCCGACGTTGGAGACCAGGGCGCCGGCGAAGTAGACGCGGTAGTTGTAGACGGACAGGGACGCGAAGGTCCGGCTGCGGCTCATTGGGGTGCGACCACCCGTTCCAGGATGTCGGCGGCCTGACGCAGCACCGCACACTCCTCCTCACTCAGATCGACCATCCGCGAATAGACCCACTCATCGCGCGACCGTCGTATGGCGCTGAGCGTCTTGCGCCCCTCCGGAGTCAGCTGGAGATGGACCTGGCGGCCGTCCTCGGGATCGGCGTCGCGGCGCACGAAACCCTGCTCCACCAATGCGTTCACCGTCCGAGTCATCGACGGGGCACTCACGCACTCGATCTCGGCGAGCTCCCGCGGGGTGCGCACCTGCTTGTCGAGTTTGCTCAGCACCGACACCTGGTGCGGCCGCAGAGTGTCCTGACCCGCGCGGGAGAAACGCACCCGGCGGCTGATCCGCATGCAGACGGATCGGAGATCGACGGCGAGATGTTTGCGTTCGGCGGGGGTCACTGTCGTTAGTTTAGCTCATTAGACCAGCTAACGACATTGCCGAGCGGCGGCCCGAGGCGGCTCCGCGGACGCAGGCGATCCCGGGCTCCCGAGCATCGCCCAGCAGCACCGCCGACGCATATCATGGGATGTACAGGCAATTCCCAGGAAACGGAGTCACAGTGATCGACATGACCTCTCCGGAAGCCCGCCTGCTGGTCGTCGAGGACGAGACCAACATCCGCGAATTGCTCGCGACGAGCCTGAAGTTCGCCGGTTTCGAAGTGCACACCGCAGCCACCGGCAACGACGCGATCTCGGTTGCCGGCGAGCACAAGCTCGACCTGGCGGTGCTGGACGTCATGCTGCCCGACATGGACGGTTTCACCGTCACCCGCAAGTTGCGCGCCAATGGGGTGGAGTTGCCGATCGTCTTCCTGACCGCCCGGGACGCGGTCGAGGACAAGGTCAAGGGGCTGACGGTCGGCGGCGACGACTACGTCACCAAGCCCTTCAGTCTCGAGGAGGTCGTGGCCCGGATCCGTGCGGTCCTGCGCCGCACGCAGGTGGAGAACGACGCACGCTCGACGGTGCGCGTCGCCGACCTCGAGTTGGACGAGGACTCGCACGAGGTACGCCGGGCCGGTCAGGTGATCGAGGTCTCCCCCACCGAGTTCAAGCTGCTGCGTTACCTGATGCTCAACCAGGGCCGGGTGCTGTCCAAGGCCCAGATCCTGGACCACGTCTGGGACTACGACTTCCGTGGCGAGGCCGGCATCGTGGAGAGCTACATCTCCTACCTGCGACGCAAGATCGACGTCGGCGACGCCCCGGCCCTGATCCACACCAAGCGCGGCGTCGGCTACGTGTTGCGCGCCCCGCGCGAGTGACCGGCGGCCCGCCCGTCAGCGCGCGGCGCGTCACCGGGACGTCCTGCCGTGCCGCAGAATGAACAGAGGATGAGGAACGAGTCTTCGCTGCAGCACCGTGTCCGGCACGAGTTGTCGGCCATGCCACTGCGGCTACGCCTCAGCGTGCTGCTGATGGTGCTGCTCGCGCTCGCCCTGCTGGTCTCCGGCGCCACCGTGACCACGCAGGTCCGCAGCTTCATGACCGACCGCCAGGACGCCGAGCTGCGGGCCGCGAGCACCCACCTGGTCGACAGCGAGATCCAGAGCCACGCCACCGAGCAGCGCGCCTTCGCCTACGTGCCGACCAACACGTATGCCGTCGAACTGCAGACGACCGACGGCCGCCGGACCAGTCTGACCACCGACCCGGGCAACTCCTCCTCCGACGGACCACTGCCGGCGATCCCCGCGCTGACCAGCTCCGACCCGCGGGTCCGCAGCGGACACATCTTCAGCGTCGGCTCCAAGGGGGGCGCGGACACCACCTGGCACGTCGTCGCCGGCACGGTGCGCAGTGGCGACACGACCTACGTCTACGCGGTCGCGGTGTCGATGGACCACACCGACGAGGTGATCGTCCACCTCGAGTTGGTGATCGTGCTGGTCGGGCTGCTGGCGCTGTTCGCCTGCGCCGCGCTCGGGTGGTTCGCCGTACGACGCGCGCTGCGCCCGCTGCGCCAGATCGAGGACACCGCACGCAGCATCGCCCGCGGCGACCTGACACAGCGTGTGCCGACACCGGGCGCGCAGGACGAGGTGGGCAGCCTCAGCAAGTCGCTCAACGTGATGCTCGCCCGCATCGAGGACTCCTTCGATGTACGCCGCGCCTCCGAGGACCGGATGCGCCAGTTCGTCGCCGATGCCTCCCACGAGTTGCGCACCCCGCTGGCCACCGTGCGGGGGTATGCCGAACTCTTCCGCCAGGGCGCCGTGTCCGAGCCCGACGACGTGCGGTCGGCGATGCGCCGGATCGAGGACGAGGCCACCCGGATGGCGGTGATGGTGGACGACCTGTTGCTGCTGACCCGGTTGGAGCGGCGGCACAAGGACGACACCGCCCCACAGCGGCCGTCGTCCCCCGTCGATCTGACCGTGCTGTCCGCGGACACGGTGCAGGACGCCACGGCGATCGACCACGACCGCGAGGTGCGATTGCTCGGCCTGGGCGGTCCGGTCGGGCCGACCGTCGTGCTCGGTGACGACGCGGCGCTCCGACAGGTGCTGACCAACCTGATGGCCAACGCGATCCGCTACACCCCCGCCGGCACCCCCATCGAGGTCGCGGTCGGCATCGTCGGCCGCACCGCGCAACTGCACGTCATCGACCACGGCGCCGGCGTGCCGGCGCACCTGCGCGATCGCATCTTCGAACGGTTCTACCGCGCCGACGCGTCCCGCAACAGTGAGCACGGCGGCAGCGGCCTCGGCCTGGCGATCGTCACCGCGCTCGTGGAGGCCCACGGCGGCGGTGTCGAGGTCCGGGACACCCCCGGTGGTGGCGCGACCTTCGTGGCGAAAATACCCTCGATGCCGACACCGCCGCCGGACGACTCGGCAGCGGAGCCGGACGGTGAACGGGCGCCGTCGCCGGCCATCCGTGAGCCACAGGAGGCCCACAGGTTCGGCGAAGCGCCGCGACAGACGGACGGCGTTGAGTGACAACCAGTGAAGGCCACCGACCGGCGGCGCATCGACCACGAGGGGTTATCCAAGATGTCCTTTGACCAGCAGAACGCTGATGACCGTCGGGGCACCGAGCACACGGGGAACACCGGCGGCTCGGACACGACCGGCCGCATCTACGATGCCGACGACCACACCGCGCACCTGCCGGCGCACCCGAGGCCGCAGGCGTCCCACGGTGACCAGTCCTACGGTGACCAGTCGCAGCAGCCGCACCGGCAGCAGAATGGGCCGTATGCCGCGCCGGTCGGCGCAGGTCAGCAGTCGAGCCAGCGCCCGTACGGCGCACCCGGGCAGAATCCCTACGCGGCGCCGTCATACCACCAGGGCGGCGGACCGGGCGGTTTCTCCGGCGGTCCGTACCAGCCGGGCGGGAACGGCAGCGGCGGGCAGGACGGCCCCAAGCGCAGTCGGCGATGGGCGGCGGTGCCGGTGGCCGCGGTGCTGGCTGCAGCGTTGGCCAGCGGGGGCACCTGGGCGCTGACCAACGACGGCAGTTCCGCCGCCGCCGGCAGTTCCAGCACCACTGTGGTCCAGGCGAACCCGGCGGACTTCGCCAACGCGGGCACCGTCGACTGGTCCGCCACGGCGGCCAAGGTCGCGCCGAGCGTCGTGGCGATCACGGTCCGATCGGGCGCCTCCGGCGACCAGGGTTCGGGCGTCATCCTCGACAAGGACGGCAACATCGTCACCAACAACCACGTGGTGAGCGGTGCAGGCCCGAACCCGACCGTCACGGTCACTCTGAACAACAACCGCACCTACGAGGCCAAGGTCGTCGGCACCGATCCCAGCACCGATCTCGCGGTGGTGAAGCTGAAGAATCCGCCGAGTGACCTGACGCCGATCACGCTGGGCGACGACAAGAGTCTGGTCGTGGGGCAGCCGGTGATGGCGGTCGGCAACCCGCTCGGGCTGGCCGGCACGGTCACCACAGGCATCGTCAGCGCGCTGAACCGCCCGGTCACCACCCAGCAGGAGAGCCCCGGCGGGGGCAACAACCCGTTCGGCGGTGGCCAGAAGCAGGAGAACAGCTCGACGACCAACGCCATCCAGACCAGTGCCGCGATCAATCCCGGCAACTCCGGTGGTGCGCTGGTCAACGGGTCCGGGAAGCTGATCGGGATCAACTCCTCGATCGCGACTCTCGGTCAATCTTCAGGTTCCTCCCAGTCGGGAAACATCGGGATCGGGTTTGCTATCCCTGTGTCGGTCGTCAAGAACATCACCTCGCAGCTCATGGAGCACGGCAAGGTGCGTCACGCCCAGATCGGTGTGACGGTGTCGGCGACGCCGGCCACGGTCAAGGTCGGCAACGCCACCGTGCAGGCGGCCAAGATCGTCTCGGTCAACGCCGGTTCGCCGGCAGCGAAGGCCGGGATCAAGAAGGGAGACGACGTCATCAAGTTCAACGGACACCAGGTGTCCTCCTCCGACGCGCTCATCGGTTTCGTCCGGGCGCACAACGTCGGGGACAAGATCACGCTGACCATCGTGCGCGATGGGAAGCAGCAGGACGTCACGGTCACCTTGGGCGAGGCATCGTCCAGTTAGGCCGTGACGAAGGGCCCCGGGCTACTCTCCCTTCCTCCGTTGCCCGGTAGGTCCTGACGGGGTGGATCCGGCTTGTGACGGGGCCGGATCACGCGAGGGGGCGCCTTGGACGGCGGTCGTGGCAGGAATCGAGCGGATATACTCGCTCTTCCCCCACAACCACCGCCGGAAGAGGCGCCCCCTTTCGCCCGACCGCACGAAGTCTCTCCCCCGCTGCGCTTCTCCGAATACGTCGCGGGGACCCCGGGTTCCTTCGGCCCAATCTTCTTGGAGCCCATGACAACTGACACCGACCTCGAATCCGAACGCGCCTATCTCGCCGACGCACGCGCCGACCTGGCCCGAATGCGCGAGCGCGCCGAGTCCCTCGACCCGCATCGTGCCAGCGACGGCGACTCTGCATACGAACTCGCCGTGACGCTGGCCCGACGCGTGGCGTCGCTGCAGGACGACCCGCACACCGCACTCTTCTTCGGGCGCATCGACCACGCCGCACCGGTCACCGACGACACTGCAACCGTCTACATCGGTCGACGCCACGTCAGCAACGCCGACGGCGACCCGGTGGTGCTGGACTGGCGGGCGCCGGTCTCCGCCGCGTTCTACCGGGCGTCACGGACCGAGCCGATGGGTGTCGCGCGCCGCCGCAGGTTCGGCATCGACCACGGTCAGATCACCGCGATCGAGGACGAGAACCTGCTCTCGGCAGCCGAACCCTCGAATCGCAGCCAGATCCTGGCGCAGGAGATCGAGCGTCCGCGCACCGGTCCGATGCGCGACATCGTGGCCACCATCCAGCCGGAGCAGGACGTGATCGTCCGGTCCGACGTCGACGTGTCCGTGTGCGTCCAGGGTGCCCCGGGGACCGGGAAGACGGCGGTCGGACTGCACCGCGCCGCCTGGCTGCTCTACACCCACCGGGATCGGTTGGACCGGTCGGGCGTGCTGGTCGTCGGGCCCAACCGCGCCTTCCTCGATCACATCGGCGCGGTGTTGCCGGCCCTGGGCGAGATCCGGGTCGAGCACTCCACCGCCGTCGACCTGGTCGCGCATGCCCGGGTCCGTTCTGTCGACAGCACGCAAGCAGCTGTCCTCAAAGGTGATCCGCGTATGGCGGAAGTGCTGCGTGCAGCGCTCTGGGCGCGCGTCGGACGACCTACGGAAGCCCTCGTCATACCGCGAGGAGCACGCAAGTGGCGGATCCCGGCATACGAGGTGCAGGAGATCATCGACGAGCTGAGCACCCGGGGCGTGCGTTTCAACGCGGCCCGCGAGATGCTGCCGCGCCGGTTGGCGCATGCCGTGCTGCTGCGCATGGAACGTGCCGGCGACTCCCCCGACGACCGGGTGCAGGAGACGGTGGCGCGTAGCACGCCGATGAAGAAGTACGCCGCCTCGGTCTGGCCGGCCGTCGATCCGTTACAGGTGCTCTTCGAGCTGTGGTCCGGTCCCGAGCAGCTTGCCGCTGCGGCCGACGGTGTCCTCGACCCGGCCGAGCAGCGGATCCTGTTGTGGGAGAAGCCGGCTCGCACCAAGGGGAATGCCAAGTGGTCGGCAGCGGATCTGACCCTGCTGGACGAGTTGCACGATCTGCTGGGCCGCACGCCGAGTCTCGGCCACGTCGTCCTCGACGAGGCACAGGACCTCTCCCCGATGCAGTTGCGCGCGGTCGGCCGGCGCTGCTCGACGGGTTCGGTGACCGTGCTCGGCGACATCGCACAGGGCACCACGCCGTGGGCCACCGACAGCTGGCAGACCGCGATGGTGCACCTGGGCAAGCCCGAGCACCACCTGGAAATCCTCGACCGCGGGTTCCGGGTGCCGGCATCGGTGATCGATTTCGCAGCGCGGCTGCTGCCGTGGATGGCTCCCGGCCTCGGCGCACCGGTGAGCGTGCGTGACAACGCCGGTGAGCTGGCTCTCCTGCCGACCAGTGTGGACGGCCGGTCGGCCGCCGTCGTCGAAGCCGTGCGGGAGGTGCTGCGGGACATCGGGTCGATCGGTCTCATCGTCCCGGACGCGCTCGTCGGTGAGTTGTCGGAGTCCTTGCGGCACCACGCGATCCAGCACGGCGTGCTCGGTCCGGACGCAGGCGACGACGCCGACCACCGGGTGCAGGTCGTCCCCGCGACTGTGGCCAAGGGCCTGGAGTTCGACCACGTCGTCGTGCTCGAACCCGGTGACATCGCCGACGCCGAGCCGGACACCCGGACCGGTCTGCGCCGGCTCTACGTCGTGCTCACCCGCGCGGTGTCCACGCTGCGCGTCATACACGCCCGGCCACTGCCGCCGGAGTTGCTCGCGCGGTCCTGACCGGTGCCCGCGTCCACGACGCCCCTGTGGATAACTTCTGCGCGGTTCGGTCGGCGTTGCCTAGCGTCGTCCCATCACGTCCGCACCGGGCGGACGACTTCTTGGGAGGCACACATGCACACACCGAACCAGGGCTACAGCGTCAACGCCGCCGAGCTCGGCCAGCACAGTCTGGACATCGGCCAGATCGGCCAGGAGATCGACACCCTGATGCAACTGATGAAGGGCAAACTCGGTGTCCTGCAGGCGAGTTGGACGGGCCAGGGCGCCAATCAGTATGCCGCGCTGCATCACGAGTGGACGAAGGCACAGACCAAGGTCCGCACGGCACTGGCCGACATCGGCACCACCGTCGGCTCGGCCGGCACGGCCTACGCGCAGGTCGAGACCGACGTCGTGAAGGCCTTCAGTGTGAACGCCTGAGCGATCTGCCGACGGCCTCCGGCCACGCGGCCGCCCACCCCCGAAAGGGCGGCTGTGTGGCCGGGACGGGTTAGATGTTCGCGGCAAGCTCCGTCGCCTGTGCGATGGCGCGCTTGGCGTCCAGCTCGGCCGCCACGTCGGCACCGCCGATGACGTGCCGGGCGGCGTCGCCGTCGCGTGCCAGATCACGCACCGACTCCTGGCCCGCGCAGATCACGACCGTATCGACCTCGAGCACCCGCGAGCGCGGCTGTCCGTCCTCGTCCCGCACGGTGATGTGCAGTCCGTCGTCGTCGATGCGGTCGTAGGTGACACCGCCGATGAACTCGACCTGCGCCTGTCTCAGTGCGGCGCGGTGCACCCAGCCGGTCGTCTTGCCCAGGCCCTTGCCCAACGGGGCGGGCTTGCGCTGTAACAGATGGACCTGGCGTCGTGGTTCGACGGGGCGGGTGGCCGTGAGTCCGCCGGGCGCGGCCGGGTCGTCGGTCACCCCCCACTGGGCCTGCCACTCCGGCAGCTTCTTGTGCTGGTCCTCCACAAGGAACTCGCTGACGTCATACCCGATGCCGCCGGCGCCGATGACGGCGACGCGTCGACCGGCCTCGGCTTCACCGCGCAGCAGCGCGTCATACATGACGACGCTGGGGTGATCGATGCCGTCGATCCGCGGCACGCGCGGCCGCACGCCGGTCGCGACGATGACGTCGTCGAAACCGCTCAACTCCGCCGGGGTGGCGGTTGCACCGAGGCGGGCGTCGACACCGAGCACCTCGAGCCGGCGCTGGTAGTAGCGCAGCGTCTCGGCGAACTCCTCCTTGCCCGGCACCCGCATGGCCAGCCGGAACTGTCCGCCCAGGTGGTCGTTGCGCTCGAAAAGCGTGACGTGGTGGCCGCGTTCGGCGGTCGACACCGCTGCTGCCAGGCCGGCCGGGCCTGCGCCGACGACGGCGATCCGGCGGCGCCGCTGGGCCGGCACCGGGAGCAGCACGAGCGAGGTCTCCCGGCCGGCCCGCGGGTTGACCAGGCAACTCGCCTTCTTGTTCGCGAAGGTGTGGTCCAGACATGCCTGGTTGCAGGCGATGCAGGTATTGATCTCGTCGGCACGGTCCTCGCGGGTCTTGCGTACGAACTCGGGATCGGCCAGCAGCGGGCGTGCCATCGACACCAGGTCGGCCTGTCCGGCGGCCAGGATCCCCTCGGCGACCTGCGGCGTGTTGATCCGGTTGGAGGCGACGACCGGAACATCGACCGCCTGCCTCAGCCGTGCGGTCCAGTCGACGAAGGCTGCCCGCGGCACCGACGTGACAATCGTGGGCACCCGCGCCTCGTGCCAGCCGATGCCCGTGCCGAACATCGAGGCGCCCGCGTCCTGCAGCTTGCCGGCGAGAGTGACGACCTCGTCCCACGTCTGGCCGCGCTCGACCAGGTCCAGCAGCGAAATGCGGTAGTTAACAATGAAGTTCGAGCCGACCTCCTCACGCACCCGGCGGACGATCTCGACCGGGAAACGCATCCGCTTCTCCGCGCTGCCGCCCCACGCGTCGGTGCGGTCGTTGGTGTGCGCGGCGAGGAACTGGTTGATCAGGTAGCCCTCCGAGCCCATGATCTCCACGCCGTCATACCCCGCGAGCGCGGCCAGCCGCGACGCACGCACGAACGCGTCGATCGTGCGCTCCACTCCCCTGGCCGACAGCGCACGGGGACGGAACGGCGTGATCGGCGACTTCCGGCCGCTCGCCGAACGGATCAACGGGTGGAAGCCGTAACGGCCGGAATGCAACACCTGCAACAGGGTCCGGCCGCCCTCGGCGTGAACGGCGTCGGTGACGGCCCGGTGCTTCTCGGCGGCGCGGCGGGTCGCCATCAGCGAACCGGCCGGCAGCAGCCAGCCCTCGACGTTCGGCGCGAATCCACCGGTCACGATCAGTCCGGTCCCGCCGCGGGCACGCTCGGCCAGGTATGCCGCCAGCTTGCCGAAGTCCTTGCTGCGGTCCTCGAAACCGGTGTGCATGGAGCCCATGACGACCCGATTGGCCAGCTGCACGCCACTGATCTCGATGGGTGCCAGGAGTCGGTCGAATGCCACGGATGGGGCCGCCCTTCAGGTTGGTGACGGCCGATGTTACCAACGAGTAGCTACTGCAGGTTGAGCGCCCTGAGCAGCCGCGAGGAACGAGCGGCGTATCGAAACCTAGAAGTGGACCTGGGCACCCATCACGACGGTCCGGTCCTCGGGCAGTCCGTAGTAAACCGCCGGGTTGGCGGCGTTGTGCGCCATACCGAGGAAGAGCCGCTTGCGCCACTTGCTGAGCCCGGGCAGCGATCCGTGCTGCACGCTGATCCGGGACAGGAAGTAGAAGGCCTCGTCCGGGTCGAGGTTGATGCCCTGCTCCCGCGCGGCCCGCAGCGCCTCGGGCACGTTCTGGTCGTCCTGGAAACCGAAGTTGAGCTGGATGTGCGCCACGCCGTCATACGGGTCACCGAGACTGCTGAAGGTGAGCACGTCCTCCGGTGCCACGTGCGGGATGTTGCGCGACATCGCCGACACGATGAAGACGTTCTCGTGCGTGACGTGGTTGAACGCCACGTTCTCCCGGAAGGCCAGCGGTGTCGTCTCGTCGTCCGGGTGCAGGAAGACCGCGACGCCGGGCACCCGGGTGACCTCGCAGCCGCGCAGGTAGTCGATGAACTCGGTCAGCCGGCCTTCCTTCGTGCGGCGCATGTCGGAGACGATCGAGGCGCCACGGCGCCAGGTGAACATGGTGGTGGCGACCACTGCCGCGATCGAGAGCGGCAGCCAGCCTCCGTGGATGACCTTGGCCAGGTTGGCGGCCAGGAAGGTCAGCTCGACCGAGTAGAACAGCACGCCGACGAGGAGCAGTCGCCACTTCGGCCATTTCCAGGCGGACTCCGCATAGACCAGGAAGAGCGTGGAACTCAGGACCAGCGTGCCGGTCACCGCCAGGCCGTATGCCGTCGCCAGGTGTGCGGACGTGCGGAAGGTCAGCATCAGCGCCAGCACACCGACGAACAGCGACCAGTTGATCGACGGGATGTAGATCTGGCCGCTCTCGTGCTGTGAGGTGTGCAGGACCGTGAGCCGTGGCAGATAGCCGAGCCGCTCGGCCTGCCGCGCCACCGAGAACGCTCCGGAGATCACCGCCTGGGAGGCGATCACCGTGGCCATGGTCGCCAGGATCACCATCGGCCATTGCGCCCACGACGGGGCCAGCAGGAAGAACGGGTTGCGTATGGCGCTGGGCGACTCGGTGATCAACGCGCCCTGACCCAGGTAGTTGAGGGTCAGGCAGGGAAAGACCAGGAAGAACCAGGCGCGCCGGATCGGCGATCGACCGAAGTGGCCCATGTCGGCATACAGGGCCTCGGCCCCGGTGATCGACAGCACGACGGCACCCATCGCGATGAACGCGACGAACGGGTGCTGGAACCAGAACTGCAGCGCATAGGTCGGCGACAGGGCCCGGATGATCGCCGGGTTCGGGATGATCTTGGCCAGGCCGTGCACGCCGATGGTGACGAACCACAGGACCATGACCGGCCCGAACAGCTTGCCGACCACGGACGTGCCGAAGCGTTGCACCACGAACAGGACGGCGATGATCGTCACGCTGATCGGGAGGATGACGTCGTGCAATCCCGGCGCCGGCACGGCCAGCCCCTCGACCGCGGACAGCACCGAGATCGCCGGCGTGATCACGCTGTCGCCACTGAACAGGGACGCCGAGAAGACGCCCAGCACCATGACGAGCGCGAACCGTTTGCCGCCGGACGGCACGGCGCGCCGGGCGAGCGCTGCGAGGGCCAGGTCGCCGCCCTCACCGTCGTTGTCGGCGCGCAGGATGAACACGACGTACTTGATGCTCACAACGATGGTGACCGCCCAGAAGACCAGCGAGATCACGCCGTAGACGTCCTCGTGCGAGGAGGACACTTTGTTGTGGTCCAGCGAGAAGATCGTCTGCAGCGAGTAGAGCGGGCTGGTGCCGATGTCGCCGAAGACGACACCCAGCGCGCCGAGGGTCAACGTCCAGAGCTTGGCGCGATGCGGCTGCGCCGCTTGTGGCGTTGTCACAAGGGACGATTGTGCACCACCACGGTGCGAAACGGCCGCCCACCCGGGGGTGGACGGCCGTTTGCGATGAAGTCTTTGTCCTCGTTCGGGGTCCCCGCGAAGTATTCGGGGGAGCGAAGCGGAGGAGAAACTTCGTGGGGTGACTCAGAACCCCATGTCGCCCATGCCGCCGGACGGGTCGGCCGGCATCGCCGGAGCCTTCTCCGGCTTGTCGGCGATGACCGCCTCGGTGGTGAGGAACAACGCGGCGATGGAGCCGGCGTTCTGCAGCGCCGAACGCGTCACCTTGGTCGGGTCCGGGATGCCGGCCTCGAGCATGTCGACGTACTCGCCGGTGGCGGCATTGAGGCCCTCACCGACGGGCAGCGTGGCCACCTTGGCGGCGACGACGCCCGGCTCCAGGCCCGCGTTGGCAGCGATCTGCTTCAGCGGCGCGGAGGCTGCGACCTGCACGATGTTGGCACCGGTGGCCTCGTCACCCTCGAGCTTGAGGGAGTCGAAGGCGCCCTTGGCGGCCTGCAGCAGCGCCACGCCGCCACCGGCGACGATGCCCTCCTCGACCGATGCCTTGGCCGCACGCACGGCGTCCTCGATGCGGTGCTTGCGCTCCTTGAGCTCGACCTCGGTGGCGGCGCCGACCTTGATGACCGCAACACCGCCGGCCAGCTTGGCCAGGCGCTCCTGCAGCTTCTCACGGTCGTAGTCGGAGTCGGAGTTCTCGATCTCGGCGCGGATCTGGTTGACGCGGCCGGCGATCTGGTCGGCGTCGCCCGCACCCTCGACGATGGTCGTCTCGTCCTTGGTGACGACGACCTTGCGCGCCTTGCCCAGCAGGTCCAGCTCCGCGGTGTCGAGCTTGAGGCCGACCTCCTCGGAGATGACCTGACCGCCGGTCAGGATCGCGATGTCGCCGAGCATGGCCTTGCGGCGGTCACCGAAGCCCGGCGCCTTGAGCGCGACGGACTTGAAGGTGCCACGGATCTTGTTGACCACCAGGGTCGACAGGGCCTCGCCCTCGACGTCCTCGGCGATGATGACCAGCGGCTTGCCGGACTGCATGACCTTCTCCAGCAGCGGCAGGAGGTCCTTGATGCTGCCGATCTTGGAGTTGACGATGAGGATGTAGGGGTCCTCCAGGACCGTCTCCATCCGCTCGGTGTCGGTCACGAAGTAACCGGAGATGTAGCCCTTGTCGAAGCGCATGCCCTCGGTGAGCTCCAGCTCCAGGCCGAAGGTGTTGCTCTCCTCGACGGTGATGACACCTTCCTTGCCGACCTTGTCCATCGCCTCGGCGATGAGCTCGCCGACCGATGCGTCGCCACCGGCGGAGATGCCGGCGACCGCGGCGATCTGCTCCTTGGTGTCGATCTCCTTGGACGCCTTGGTCAGCTCCTCGGACACGGCGCCCACGGCGGCCTCGATGCCGCGCTTGAGGGCCATCGGGTTGGCACCGGCGGCAACGTTGCGCAGGCCCTCCTTCACCATGGCCTGGGCGAGCACGGTCGCCGTGGTGGTGCCGTCACCGGCCACGTCGTCGGTCTTCTTGGCGACTTCCTTGACGAGCTCGGCGCCGATCTTCTCGTACGGCTCGTCGAGCTCGATCTCCTTGGCGATGCTCACACCGTCGTTGGTGATCGTGGGGGCGCCCCACTTCTTCTCCAGGACGACGTTGCGGCCCTTCGGGCCGAGGGTGACCTTGACGGCGTCGGCGAGGGTGTTCATACCCCGCTCGAGCCCGCGCCGGGCCTCCTCGTCGAATGCAATGGTCTTGGCCATGTGCAGTCCAATCCTCACGTGTTGTTGCGGAGTCAGTCGTATGGCGCCCGCGACGGACGAGCCATGCCCTCGGGACTGTCCGAGCCCCGCGAGGCCGACCCTCGCCATACATCCGAACTATCACTCTCACCAGGAGAGTGCTAAGGCCCATTATTGGCACTCTCGCAGGGAGAGTGCAAACGCACGCCGCACCGGCAGCACGGCGCCGCCCGGGCCGGCAGGCAGCACGTCGTCACGGCCGGAGCGGCCCGATCACTCCGGCGCCGGCCAGCCGCCGCAGGTCGGAATGCGTGTAGCCGAATTCGCCCAGCACCTCCGCGGTCTGGTCGTCCGGTGACTCCTCGGGCAGCTCCGTCGGCGTCGCACTGAACCGCGGCGCAGGCGCCGGATGTCGTATGCCGCCACGGTCGAAATACACCTCCCGCGCGATGAGGTGCGGATCGGCCGCGGCCTCGTCCGGCTCGAGCACCGGCACCACGCAGGCGTCGCGGCCGGCGAAGGCCTCGACCCACTCCTCGCGCGTGCGCGCCGCGATCCGGGTGGCGATGGTGACGCGCAGCTCCGGCCAGTGCGCTGGGTCGTACTGCCCCGCAACATCCTCATCGAGCCCCAGGCCGTCCAGCAGCTGCGCGTAGAACTTCGGCTCCACCGCGCTCACCGACAGCCATTTGTCGTCGGCCGTCCGATAGACCCGGTAGAACGGCGCGCCGCCGTCGAAGAGGTTGCCACCGGGCGGCTGCTGCCACATCCCCGAGGCCAGCAGGGACTGGTGCATCGCGGTCAGCAGCGCCGCCCCGTCCAGGATCGACGCGTCGACGACCTGCCCCTCCCCCGTCTGCTGTGCCGCATGGAGCGCGCTGAGCACCCCGACGGCCAGCAGCATGCCGCCGCCACCGAAGTCGCCGAGCATGTTCAGCGGAGCGACCGGGCGTCCACCGTCGCCGACACAGGGTGCCAGCGCGCCGGACAGGGCCAGGTAGCCCAGGTCGTGCCCGGCCTCGTCGGCACGCGGGCCGTCCTGCCCCCACCCGGTCATCCGGCCATAGACCAGTCGCGGATTGACGCCGAGCAGGTCGTCGGGCCCGACGCCGAGGCGTTCGGCCACGCCAGGACGGAAGCCCTCGGTGAACACGTCGGCAGTGCGTGCCAGGTCCTGCACCACTTCGACACCGGCCGGATGCCGCAGGTTCAAGTGCACGAAGCGGCGCCCGCGCAGCAGCACCCGGTGCGCCGCGGCCGGCATACCTCCCCCGTTGTCGAGGCGGCCGACGTTGATCACGTCGGCACCGAGGTCGGCCAACAGCATGCCGGCGAACGGCGCCGGCCCGATCGCCGCCAGCTCCACCACCCGTACTCCGTCCAAGGGACCGGGCATGCTGCCTCCCAGGGGCTCGCTCAGAATGAGTCAGTGACTAAGCGCTTGCTTAGCACTTACTGTAGTGCCGCAGGTCACCCGATCCGAGGAGTCAGCAGCAGATGAACGGCATCGCCGGCAAGACCGCCATCGTGACCGGAGCCAGCCGCGGCATCGGCCTCGCCATCGCGCAGCGGCTCGTCCTCGAGGGTGCGAACGTGGTGATCACCGCCCGCACGGAGGAGACGCTCGCCGCGGCGACGACCTCGCTGGGCGACCGCGCTCGGTATGTCGCCGGGCGCGCCGACGACACCGACCACCAGGACGAGGTGATCGCCACGGCACTCGAACACTTCGGCAGCGCCGACCTGCTGGTCAACAACACCGGCATCAACCCGGCCTACGGTCCGCTGATGGACATCGACCCCGGCGTCGCGCGAAAGATCATGGACGTCAACGTGATCGCCGCGTTGTCCTGGGTGCAGAAGATCCGCGCGGCGTGGCAGGGCGCGCACGGCGGCGCCATCGTCAATGTCGCCTCCATCGCCGGGCAACGGCCCGCTCCAGGCATCGCGATGTACGGCGTCAGCAAGGCGGCGCTCATCCACCTCACCGAGGAACTCGCGCTCGAACTCGGCCCGGGCATCCGGGTCAACGCGGTGGCGCCGGCCATCGTCAAGACCGACTTCGCCAAGGCCCTCTACGAAGGACGTGAGGAGAAGGTCGCCGCGCCATACGCCCTGAAGCGACTCGGCGTCCCGGACGACATCGGCGGTGTGGTCGCCTTCCTGCTCTCCGACGACGCCGGCTGGATGACCGGGCAGACGCTCACCGTCGACGGAGGCGTCCTGCTCGCCGGTGGGATCTGATGAGCGACCGCAGCACGGACGTGCCCGGGCTGGATCTGCAGGCGCTGCAACGGTTTCTGGTCGCCGACTGCCCCGGCCTGCTGGACGGTCCGTTGCATGCGGAGTTGATCGTCGGCGGCAAGTCCAACCTGACCTACATCGTCACCGACGGCACCCGGGAGGTCGTCGTCCGCCGCCCGCCGCTCGGGCACGTGCTGGCCACCGCCCATGACATGACCCGCGAGCACCGGGTGATGGCGGCGCTGCACGACACAGCTGTCCCGGTGCCCCGGATGTATGCCGCCTGCACCGACGCCGAGGTGCTCGGCGCGCCCTTCTACGTGATGGAGCGGGCGTCCGGCACCCCCTATCGGACCGCCGGACAACTGGCCCCGCTCGGCGCAGCGCGCGTCCGGTCGATCGCCGACGCGGTCACCGACACACTGGTCGCACTGCATGCCGTCGATCCCGCCGCGGTCGGACTGGCCGACATCGGCCGGCCGGACGGTTACCTGGAACGCCAGGTGCGCACCTGGCGGCGGCAGATGGACGCCTCCCGGTCCCGCGACCTGCCGGGTGAGGACGAGCTGCACCGGGCGTTGGCCGGCGCCATACCGCAGTCCGGCGGAGCCGGCATCGTGCACGGCGACTACCGGATGGACAACACGCTGATCGACGACGCCGACCGGGTCAGCGCGGTGCTCGACTGGGAGATGGCCACCCTGGGTGACCCGCTGGCGGACGTGGCGCTGCTGCTGGTCTACCAGGCACTGGCCGACGTTGCGCCGCAGGCGGTTTCGACGGTTTCCCGAGCGCCGGGGCACCCGACGCGGGAGGAGATCGTGCAGCGCTACAGCGAGCGGTCCGGCCGCGACGTCAGTCATCTGGCGTTCCACGAGGCGCTGGCCTATTACAAGCTCGCCGCGATCCTGGAGGGCATCCACTACCGGCATCAGCAGGGACAGACGCTCGGGTCCGGCTTCGAGGACATCGGCAACGCCACGGTGCCGCTGCTCGCGGCGGGGCTCGACGTCATACGTGACTACACCACTGGACCGAAAGGCGAGTGAACACAATGGATTTCGGCTTCGACCCGACGACCGAGGACCTGCGCGCTCGGGTCCGTGACTTCCTGGATGCCGAGGTGACGCCGGCCGAGCCGGTCTTCGAGGAGCAACTGGCGGCATCGGACGACCCGTGGGCGTGGAGCCGGGTGCCGGTCTTCCAGGAGTTGCAGGACAAGGCGCGGACCGCCGGCCTGTGGAACCTCTTCCTCCCCGGCGACAGAGGCGCCGGCCTGACGAACCTGCAGTACGCCCCGATCGCCGAGATCACCGGA
Organism: Flexivirga sp.; assembly: GCF_051955415.1. Lineage (NCBI taxonomy): Bacteria > Bacillati > Actinomycetota > Actinomycetes > Micrococcales > Dermacoccaceae > Flexivirga > Flexivirga sp. The sequence goes on along the minus strand of NZ_JBQCGS010000068.1, from coordinate 11,564 downwards.
CGGTCGTTCCTGGCACCGGCGGCACTCAACTGCGCGGCGCCGGACACCGGCAACATGGAGGTGCTGGCGGAGTTCGGCTCCCCCGAGCAGCAGGAGCAGTGGCTGACACCCTTGCTACGCGGCCGGATCCGTTCGTCCTTCGCAATGACCGAGCCGGACGTCGCCTCCTCCGACGCCACCAACATCGCCACCCGGATCGACCGCGACGGCGACGAATACGTGCTCAACGGGCGCAAGTGGTGGATCACCGGTGCGATGAACCCCGATGCCAAGATCTTCATCGTGATGGGCAAGACCGACCCGAGCGCGGAGCGGCACCGGCAGCAGTCGCAGATCCTGGTCCCCCGCGACACCCCTGGCCTGGTGATCAAGCGGGGCATGGAGGTCTTCGGGTACGACGACCACGACCACGGTGGTCACGCCGAGTTGGAGCTGCACGACGTCCGTGTCCCGGCGAGCAATCTGATCGCCGGCGAGGGGATGGGCTTCGCCATCGCGCAGGCCCGGCTGGGCCCGGGTCGCATCCACCACTGCATGCGCTCGATCGGACTGGCGGAGAAGGCCATCGAATTGATGTGCGAGCGCGCCGACGCCCGCGCCACCTTCGGCACGCCGCTGTCGGAGCAGGGCGTCATACGGGATTGGATCGCCGAGGCGCGGGTGCGGATCGAGCAGTTGCGGCTGCTGGTGCTCAAGACCGCCTGGCTGATGGACACGGTGGGCAACCGGGGCGCGCACACGGAGATCCAGGCGATCAAGATCGCGACGCCGCAGACCGTGCAGTGGATCCTGGACAAGGCGATCCAGTTGTACGGCGCCGCCGGCCTGTCGCAGGACTTCCCGCTCGCACGGGCGTATGCCGGCATCCGCACGCTGCGCTTCGCCGACGGCCCGGACGAGGTGCACAAGGCGTCGCTGGCCCGGCGCGAGCTACGCCGCCAGGCCGACGCCCGGACCCGCTGACACCGCCCGGGCACCGGCAAACCTCAACGACCGACGACCAAGTCGCTACTGTCGCGACTTATTCGCCCAGATCCGCGAAAACGGGCGAGTAAGTCGCGACAGTAGCGACCTACTCGCCCGATCCTGGAGCGACGTCAGAGCACTCAGTCCAGCTCGAAGCCGAGGCGGCGGGCGGTGCGCTGGCGCATCCGGCCGGCCCGCAGCCGCTGCAGCCGCTTGACCAGCATCGGGTCGTAGCGCAGGGCGGCCGGGGTGTCGATGACGGCGTTGAGCACCTGGTAGTAGCGGGTCGAGCTCATGTTGAACGTCTCGCGGATGGCCTGCTCCTTGGCGCCCTGGAGCTTCCACCAATTGCGCTCGAACGACAGGATCGCGGCATCACGCTCACTGAGTTCGGAGTCGTCCGACGGCATCACCTGCTGCTCTGCGGCGCCCATGTGAAAGTCCTCTCAGCTCGCCAGCGCATGTCCGAGAACGATGATAGGCGGTAAATCACATCGATGTCATTCCGGCAAGCACCGTGGTCGGCATGTCGTGACAGATGTGACTGGAGTTGCCTGCGGTGCGGCAGCCCTCAGCGCATCGAGTCCAGGATCGCGCTGATGTCCTCACGGGTGGTGTTCGGATTGACGATCGCGAATCGCGCGATCGTCTCACCGTCGTGCGCGCTGGGCACCACGAAACCCTCCTGCCGCTGCAGCAGCCCGTCGGACCAGCGCTGGTAATCCGGCGCGCTCCAGCCCACCCGGCGGAACGCCACCACGGACAGGTCCGGCTCACGGACCAGCTCGAACTCGGGACGTTCCTTGATCTGCTCGGCGGCGAAGCGCGCCACCTGCAGCGTGTGCTCGATGGCCTCGGTGTAGGCGTCGGTGCCGTTGGCCACCAGCGAGAACCAGAACGGCAGCCCACGGGCCCGGCGGGTGAGCCCGACCGAGTAGTCGGTGGGGTTCCAGTCCGGTGCTTCGTTCAGGACGTCGAGGTATGACGCGTGCTGGGTGTGCGCGGCCCGGGCCAGCGCGGGTTCGCGGTAGAGCAGCGCGCAGCAGTCGAACGGCGCGAAGAGCCACTTGTGCGGGTCGACGATGAAGGAGTCGCACAGCTCGACACCGCGGTAACGGTCGCGCACGCTCGGCGCGGCCAGGCCGGCTCCGCCGTACGCGCCGTCGACGTGGAACCAGATGCCGAACTCCTGGCACACCGCGGCCACCGACTCCAGATCGTCGATGATGCCCAGGTTGGTGGTGCCGGCGGTCGCGACGACGGCGAAGAAGGACTCGGGCCCTTCCCGCAGCAGCACCTCGCGCAGCGCCGGCCCGGTGAGCCGCAGCTGGTCGTCGGTCGGCACCGGAACGAGTTCGGCGTCCATGACCTCGCACGCCGACGCGATCGACGAGTGCGACCCAGCGGTCGCCGCGACCCGGAACGGACGCGCGTCGTCCCGGGTGCGGGAGGCGTTGGCGCGCGCCGTCGCCCGGGCCGCGACCAGCGCGGACAGGTTGCCGATCGTGCCGCCCTGCACGAAACCACCACCGGCGCCCTCGGGCATCCCGGCGAGGTCCGCGATCCAGCGCAGCGCCTGGTTCTCGGCATACACGGCCCCGGCGCCTTCCAGCCAGGACCCGGCGTAGATCGACGATGCGCCGACGACCAGGTCGAACATCGCCGCCTCGCGCGTCGGTGCGCACGGAATGAAGGACAAGTAGCGGGGGTGGTCGATCGACAGGCAGGCGAGCGCGAGCTCCTCCTCGAAGAGCCGCAACGCCGACTGACCGCCGATGCCCTCCGGCGAGATGGCACGGCCCGCCACGGCATCCAGTTCCTCGACGGTCCGGGTGTTGTCCAGCGGCACCGGGTCCAGCGAGAGCCGCTCGGCGGCATACCTCAGGATCGCCCGGCCGAGCTCTGCGGTGTCTTCGGTGAAACGGTGCACCCGAGAAGTCTATGGGGCGGACCTGGCCCCTCCGGCCGCCCGGTTAAGTTGTCGTCATGACGGTGCTCCCCCTCGGACAACTCGTGCATCCGTCCTGGCTCCCGGTGTTGCAACCGGTCGCCGACACGGTGACGTCGTGCGGTGATTTCCTGCGCTCGGAGCTGGCGTCCGGGCACGGCTATCTGCCCAGCGGCGACAAGGTGCTGCGCGCCTTCGAGCGTCCGCTGGACGAGGTACGCGTGCTCATCGTCGGCCAGGACCCGTACCCGACCCCGGGGCACGCGGTCGGTTTGTCGTTCGCGGTGGCGCCGGAGGTGTCACCGATCCCCCGCAGCCTGCAGAACATCTTCCAGGAGCTGACCCACGACGTCGGTTGCGCGCGGCCGACCACCGGGGACCTGTCGCCGTGGGCCGACCGCGGTGTGCTGCTGCTCAACAGGGTGCTCACGGTGCGGCCCGGCAGTCCGGCGAGTCATCGCGGCAAGGGCTGGGAACACGTGACGGCGGCGGCCATCAACGGCCTGGTCGCGCGCGGCGGCCCGCTGGTGGCGATCCTGTGGGGACGCGACGCACGCGGGCTGGCACCGCACCTCGGCGCGGTGCCCCATGTCACCAGCCCACATCCGTCGCCGCTGTCGGCACATTCGGGCTTCTTCGGGTCCCGCCCGTTCAGCCGGGCCAACAAGCTGTTGGTGGATCAAGGCGCCGAGCCCATCGACTGGAGTCTGCCGTGAACGCCGGGCCGCGCCACTGGCAGCGCTACGTCGCCATCGGCGACTCGTTCACCGAGGGGATGGTCGACCCCTCACCCACCGACGAGGACGCGTATGTCGGCTGGGCCGACCGGCTCGCGGCCGTGCTCGCCGCGGAGAACGCCGCTGCGGGTGTGCCGTTCGGCTACGCCAACCTGGCGATCCGGGGAAAACTACTGGCCGATGTGACCGCCCGGCAGACCGATGCCGCACTGGCGCTCCGACCGGACCTGGTCAGCATCGTCGCCGGCGGCAACGACTGCCTGCGTCCGCACGCGGACCTCGACGCGCTGGCCGACGAACTCGAGGCGACGGTCGCGCGGATCCGGGACGCCGGCGCCGACGTGCTGATGGCCACCAGTTGCGATCCGACCTGGGCACCGGTGCTGAAGGTGATCGGCCGCCGGGTCGCCATACACACCGCGAACGTCTGGGGCATCGCCCAACGTCACGGCGCGTACGTCCTGGACACCTGGACGTTGCGCTCGCTGCGCGACGTGCGCATGTGGGGACCGGACCGGCTGCACCTGTCGACCCTGGGCCACCAGCGCGTCGCCGAACAGGCCGCCTGGACCCTCGGTCTGCGGGACGGTGCCCGGGACTGGGCCGTGCCGTTGCCGCCCGCACCCGCCCTGACCCGCCGGCAGGCCGCGCAGGGACACGCCGCGTGGGCACGCACGCACCTCGTGCCCTGGGTGGAGCGCCGCCTCAAGCACGTCAGCTCCGGCGACGACCGCACCGCGAAACGTCCACAACTGCAACCCGTCACGGCAGGAGCCGACGTCCATGAATGATCAGCTGACCGACCGACGTGGTGCGCTGATGGCAGCCGAGATCGCCGAGCAGCCGGCGATGCTGCAACGCATCCTGGCCGCGCAGCACGATGCGCTGGGGTCGGTGGTGCAACGGTTGCGCGCCCACGACCCGCACACCGTTCTCCTCGTCGCGCGCGGCACGTCGGACCACGCCGCGCTCTACGCCAAATACCTGGTCGAGACCCGGCTCGGCCTGCCGGCCGGGTTGGTGTCGACGTCGGCATACACCATCTACCGGGAGTCGCCCCGCCTCGACGGTGTCGCCTGGATAGCGGTGAGTCAGTCCGGTGGCTCACCGGATCTGGCCGACTCCACCCGTGCCGCCCGGGCGGCGGGCGCGCTCACGATCAGCCTGACCAACACCGCGTCGTCGGTCCTCCAGGACGCTGCGGAGATCGCGCTGCACCTGGACGCCGGCGAGGAGAAGGCGGTGGCGGCCACCAAGACGTACACCGCGAGCCTGTTGTGGCTCTGGCTGCTGGTCGAGACGTGGGCCGGTGGAGACGTCGCCGCCGCCGCGCCGCTGCCGGGGTGGGTGTCCGAATCACTCGACATACCAGCGGTGCTCGACGTCGCATCGCGGTATCGATTCGTCGACAAGCTGGTCACGACCTCCCGCGGGTTCGGCTACCCGACCGCCCGGGAGGCCGCGCTGAAGCTGATGGAGACCTGCTATCTGTCGGGTCACGCCTTCTCCGGCGCGGACCTGATGCACGGGCCGCTGGCGATGATCGACGAGGACCGTCCCGTCGTCGCCGTCGTGCCCGAGGGACGCGGCGGCACCGCACTGCAGCCGGTGCTCACCTCACTGCGCGACCGTGGGGCCGACGTGTGCGTCGTCGGGCCGGCCGGCTTGGCACCGGAGTCGGCGCCGCGCATCACGCTGCCCTCCGGTATGCCGGAGCAACTCGCACCGATCGCCCAGATCGTCCCGTTGCAGCAACTGGCCCGGTTGATGGCCCTGTCCCGGGGCTACGACCCCGACCATCCGCGCGGTCTGCACAAGGTCACCCAGACCCGCTGACGCCGCCGGCCGCGGAGCAATCAGTGCAGTTCCGCGCGGATCGCCGCGATGAAGGCGTCGACGTCGGACTCGGTCGTGTCGAAGGAGCACATCCAGCGCACCTGGCCGGTGGCCTCGTCCCAGAAGTAGAAGCGGAACTTCTCCATCAGTCGTTGCGACACCTCGACCGGCAGGATCGGGAAGACGCCGTTGGCCTGCACCGGCAGCGGCACCGTCAGTCCCGGCAGGTCACGCACACCCTCGACCAGACGTTGGGCCATGGCGTTGGCGTGACCGGCGTTGCGCAGGTAGAGGTCGCCGGACAGCAGCGCGATGAGCTGGGCGGAGATGAAGCGCATCTTCGACGCGAGTTGCATCGACTGCTTGCGCAGGAACTTCATCCCGTCGACGACATCGGCGTTGAGCACCAGCACCGCCTCGCCGACGAGCAGGCCGTTCTTGGTGCCCCCGAACGAGACGATGTCGACGCCGGTGTCGGTGATCATCTCCCGAAACGAAACACCAAGGCTGGCAGCGGCATTCGACAACCGGGAGCCGTCGACGTGCAGCACCATGTCGTGGGCGTGGGCGTGCTCGGCGATCGCGCGGATCTCCTCGACGGTGTATGCCGTCCCCAGTTCGGTGGTCTGGGTGATGGACACGACGCGCGGCTGGGCGTGGTGCTCGTCGCCGCGGCCCAGCGAGACCGTGGCGATCAGCTCGGGCGTGAGTTTGCCGTCGGGCGTCGGCACGACCATCAGCTTCAGGCCGCCCATCCGCTCGGGCGCGGCGCACTCGTCCACGTGGATGTGCGCCGTGCCGGTGCAGATCACGGCCTCCCAGCGCTTCGTGACCGCTTGCAGCGCAACGACATTGGCGCCGGTGCCGTTGAAGACCGGGAACGCCTCCACACCGGGCCCGAAGTGCTCGGCGAAGACCTCCTGCAGCCGATCGGTGTAGACGTCCTCGCCGTACGAGACCTGGTGGCCACCGTTCGCTCGGACGATCGCGGCGAGGATCTCCGGGTGGACCCCGGAGTAATTGTCGCTGGCGAAGCCGCGCTGGGTCGGGTCGTGCAACGGTGCGGGGAAACTGTCGGGAGCGTTCACCGGGTCATCGTCTCAATCAGGCCGTTGACCTCGTCGGCAGGGCGGTCGTAGAGCGCAACCAGCCAGTCGGCGATGTCGGCGACCGGCGTGAACTTCTTGTAGCCCTCCGGCTTCGCGGCCTGCATCTGCGGTGTCACCAATGCCATGATCCGGCCGATGGTGGCTGCGGCCTGCGACTCCTTGTAGGAGTCGGCCACGGCCCGCAGCCACATCTCCGCGCCGGCCTTCGCGGTCAGGTATGCCGCATTGGTCGCGCGCGGCGTGTCCAGCCCGGTCGAGGAGATGATCGCGATCCGACCGTGCGGCGACCGCAGGATCGGGTCGTGCAGGGCCCGGGTGGCGTGCTGGAGGGTCCGGATCAGGCTGGCGTGCAACACGTCCCAGTCGGCCAGATCGCTGTCGACGATGCCCTTGCCACCGCGCCAGCCGCCGACCAGGTGCATCAGGCCGTCGATCCGCCCGTGCTCCGCCAGCAACGCCCTCGCCCAGTCCTGGGTGGCACCGTCGTCGGAGAGATCGACGACCGAGGGCACGATGTGCTGCGGGTCGAGCGCGACGACCTCAGCGAGCCGGTCGGCATCCCGGCCGGCTGCGACGACCGTCGCCCCCGCCGCGGCGAACGCCGCGGCGGTGGGACGGCCCTGGTCGCCCGCTGCACCGGTGACGACGACAACGGATCCCGTGAGATCGCTCGCCATCAGGCGGCCTGGGGGTCCGGCGTGGAGGCGGTGATGCCCGAGGTCGACTCGATGACGCTCTTCATCTTCTTGGCCAGTGCCTCGTAGAACACGTTGAGCGGGAACTCGTCGTCGAGCGCCAGGTCGTTGAGGGCCTTGGTCTTGGTGCCGTCGAACGGCAACGCGTCGGCGCCCTTGGCCCAGGTCGAACCGGGGTTGGGCACGACATACGTGGCGACGAACTCGTGCGACGCCAGCCAGTGCCCGACACGTGACCGATCGATGCCGCTGCGGTAGAGCGTCTCCACCTCGTCGCACAGCTGCACGACGACCTCCGGCACCCGCCGCCAGTCGAAGGACAGCTTGTTGTCGGTCCAGTGCAGCGCGTCGTGCTTGTGCAGGTAGCCGAACATCAGCTGACCGCCCAGCCCGTCGTAGTTGCGGTGCCGGTCACCGGTGATCGGGAAGCGGAACAACCGGTCGAAAAGGATTGCCAGCTGGACGAATCGGGCGTAGGGCTGCCCCTCGTCCTCCAGCCTGACCGCCTGCCGGAAGGTGTTGAGGTCGCACCGCAGCTCCTCCAGGGCGTACATCCAGAAGGGCATCCGCTGCTTGATCATGAAGGGGTCGAACGGCAGGTCGCCATGGCTGTGAGTGCGGTCGTGGATCATGTCCCACATCGCGAAGGTCGACTGCACCAGCTCCTGTGAGGCGACCAGCCGCTCGGCGTCCGGCGGCAGCTGCAGGGAGAGCAGCTAGGCCGCCGCCGACACGACGCGACGGAAGCGGGCGCCTTCGCGGTCGCAGAAGATCGCACCCCAGCTGAACTTCGGAACCTCGCGGACCGCAACGGTTTCCGGGAAGAGCACCGCAGAGTTGGTGTCGTAACCCGGCGTGAAGTCGATGAAGTTGACCGCCAGGAACATCTTGTTGTCGTAGGTCTGTTCCAGCTCGGCCAGCCAGTCGGGCCACTGCACCGAGATCAGCAGCGCCTCGAAGACGCGGTCGAGGTTGCCGTTCTGGGTGTACATCGGGAAGACGACCAGGTGCTCGATGCCGTCCTCGCGACACAGATCCGGGCGGAACTTCATCAGCGAGTCGAGGAAGTCAGGTTCGGCGAAGCCACCGTCGACCCACTTCGTCAGGTCCAGCGGAAGTTGGGCCAGGTAGTCCGCGTCGTGCGGGAATCGCGGTGCCAGCGCCGCGATCTCGGTCCTCATGGTCTGCACGAGCTCGGCGGCACGCGCGTGCTTGGCGGTGTCCTCGATGGAGCCGTCCTTGCCCTGCATCTCGCGCAGCTCGCAGACGGCCCCCTTGAGGGACAGCCACTCCGGGCTGCGGTCGACGCCGGAGCCGATGGAGCTGATCGTCCCGGCCGGCTTGCGTGCGGCGCTGGCCCAGGTGACCAGGTTGGACCAGAAGCGGCGGTGGTCCAGCTCGTCGATCGAGTCGTCACCGACGAGGTCGGAGTCGGCGAGCCCCACGACGCGGCCGGCACCGTGCTCGAGGGCGACGGCCAGCGGCTGGCGAGCCGGGTATGCCGATCCGCTGGTGCGTGCGAGGACCTGAGCCTGCGGCGCCCCCGAGACGTCGATGACGCCGGCCCGGTAGAAACACAGCTCGTCGACACCGGCCAGCAGGCCCTGCCCGAGACCGCCCTCGACCTGCGCGAGGACCCAGGTGGCGTTGTCGTGGAAGCGGCGGCCGCCCTCGGCCGACTCGTGCACGGTGGTGCTGGTCACGTGCAGTCCGAAGCGGGCGAGCAGCTCGTTGAGGTTGTTGCCGTAGACGTCCTGGTCGCACTCGGCCAGGACCACGAGGCCGCCGCCCTGCTCGACGAAGTCGACGATCGTGTCGAGCTCGGCAGGCTCCAGCACCGGGGGCAGGTCGCCGGTGGTCTTCTCCGCTCCCCGGGCGGCCGGGTGGTCGATGACGAGGACGTCGGCGCCGGACAGCGCCGCGGAGTCGAGGTGACCGGATTCGTGGCCGACGACGTCGAAGCCGCGGCCGCGCAGCGTGTCGGCGGCCTTCTCCAGGGACGAGTCCGCCGGGTTGGCGGGGTTCATCGTGGCGGCGGTCGCGCGGGTCAGCGCCCAGGCGCTGCTGTGGGCCTGCTCCACGATCACCTTCGGGAAGACGCTCATTTCAGTCACATCCTTCGTCATCGATAGAAGATTTTGTTGTTGCATCCATCGTAGACCGCAAAAGTTACAGTCTCCAACCCGCCTGCGGCATCGGATGTGACGCGCATTACGCTCCCAGACATGCCGGTCGAACGCATCCTTCCCACGGCAGATGCGGCGGACCTGATCGAGCTCACCCGCGAGATCGCCGCACGCGAACTGACCCCACACGTCGACGAGGCGGAACGCACCGCCACACCGCCGCGCGACACCTTCCGCACGCTCGGGCGGGCCGGACTGCTGTCGCTGCCCTATCCGGAGGAGTTCGGCGGTGGCGCCCAGCCCTACGAGGTCTGTCTACAGGTGATCGAGGAGCTCGCCATCGCCTGGATGAGTGTCGCGATCGGGGTGTCCGTGCACTCGCTGACGGCATACCCGGTCGACCGCTTCGGCACCGACGACCAGCGCGCGGCGCTGCTCCCCGACATCCTCGGCGGCGAAACACTGGGCGGCTACTGCCTCTCCGAACGCGAGGCAGGATCGGACATCGCGTCGATGCGCACCCGGGCAGCCGTCGCCGACGACGGCAGCGCCACGTTGAGCGGCACCAAGAGCTGGATCTCGCACGCGGCCCACGCCGACTACTACACGACCTTCGCCCGCACCGACGACACCGGCGGCAAGGGCATCTCCTGCTTCGTCGTGCCTGCCGACGCCGAAGGGCTCGGTTTCGGCGCGCCGGAACGGAAGATGGGCCTCGCCGCCGACCCGGTGGCCGAGGTGCACTTCGACAAGGTGATGGTCGCACCCGACCGGATGATCGGCGAGCGGGGTCAGGGCATGCAGATCGCCCTGGCCGCACTCGACGCCGGACGCCTGGGCATCGCCGCGGCCGCCACCGGTTTGGCGCAGTCCGCCCTGGACCTCGCGGCGTCATACGCCTCGCAACGCCGGCAGTTCGGGCAGCCGATCGGGAGCTTCGAGGGTTTGGCGTTCCTGATCGCCGACATGGAAGCCGCCGTCACGTCCGCGCGCGCGACCTACCTGCACGCGGCGCGGCTGAAGGACGCGGGCCGCGCCTTCTCCAAGCAGGCGGCGGTCGCCAAGCTGGTCGCCACCGACGCCGCGATGCGGGTCACGACCGACGCGGTGCAGGTGCTCGGCGGCGCCGGCTACACCCAGGACTTCCCGGCCGAGCGCTTCCTGCGCGAGGCGAAGGTCACCCAGATCTTCGAGGGCACCAATCAGATCCAACGACTGGTGATCTCGCGGCATGTGCTGCGTGAACTCACCGAAGGAAAGGGTTCCGCACGATGAAGATCGACTCCACCACGGTCGCGCTGGTCACCGGCGCCGGCTCGGGCCTCGGCGAGGCCACCGCGCGCAAGCTGTATGCCGACGGCGCATCGGTCGTCATCCTCGACCTGCCGTCGTCCAAGGGTGCGGAGGTGGCCGGATCCCTCGGTGACAGAGCGAGGTTCGTCCCCGCCGATGTCACCGACGAGGAGCAGGTCAAGGCGGCGATCGACGCTGCGGCCGGTCTCGGCACGCTCCGGATCGTCGTCAACTGCGCGGGCGTCGCGACTCCGGGACGGGTCCTCGGCAAGCGTGGTGTGCTGTCGCTGGAGGCGTTCAGCAAGGTCGTGCAGATCAACCTCGTCGGCACCTTCAACGTGCTGCGCCTGGCGGCCGAGCAGTTGGCCGGAAACGACCCTGCCGACGGTGACCGCGGTGTCATCACCATGACCGCCTCGATCGCCGCGTATGACGGCCAGATCGGCCAGGCGGCATACGCCTCGTCCAAGGCCGGCATCGTCGGACTGACCCTGAGCGCCGCGCGAGACCTGGCGGACAAGGGAATCCGTGTGGTGACGATCGCCCCGGGCACCTTCGAGACCCCGATGCTTGCGGGACTGCCGAACGACGTGAAGTCGGTGCTCGAGGCGCAGGTGCCGCACCCCTCGCGGCTGGGCCGGCCGGAGGAATACGCCTCGCTCGTCGGACACATCGTCGACAACCCGATGTTGAACGGCGAGGTGATCCGCCTCGACGGCGCCTTGCGGATGCCGCCGCGCTGAGTCGTCTGACTCCACTCCTCGCAGCGCCGTTCCCGCTTGGGGCGGGCCCCCGCCCGGGGCGCCGGGGGGGGGGGGGGGGGGGGGGGCGGGGGGGCCCCGGGGGGGCCCACA
>NZ_JBQCGS010000067.1:0-7774 GCF_051955415.1 Flexivirga sp. | reverse complement strand
CTGCTCCATCGCCGTGGCGAACCGCACCCGCTCCCGCGCCGCGGTCAACGTCGAACCGGTCAGCAACTGCACCTCGTGCACCACCGCCCGACACGCACTCTTGCGATGCACCGCAACCTTCTCGGCATACCGCGGGTCATCCACCGGCACACCATGATCAGCGGCCAGGTCCTCCACCAACGCCGACGTCGCATCCAGCAACACCGCATCAGCGAACCCCTTCACCGCCTCCACCGCCAGAATCACGCCACCCAGCCGCTCCCGGGAGAACTCCCTCGGCCCCGCAGCCGCATCGACACGACCGCCCTCAGCGACCAAGGTCATCACCGCATCCGCCACCGACGACGCAAGCTGAGACACGTCCACCAACCGACGATCTCCGCCATCGGTTGCTTCACCGGCCATACCCTTCACCCCCAGTCGTCTACAGAACTTGCTATCTGTGTTCGAGTCTAGGGGTGACCACCGACAACCGATCACCGTACATCGGACCCACTTCGACGGCCTTCATTGGCGTGCGGCTTGATACTGCTGTGCCGCCTGGCTGAGCATGGTTCGCTCCGACAGAACCGTGCTGACGATCGGGAGCTTCCCACCATCCGTCTCAAGCGAGCCGTTGATGTCGGCCGGTCCTGATTGGATCGACGTGTGATCGTCTGCTTGATGGGCCCGGCCGCGTCCGGAAAGTCGACGCTGGCCAAGTTCCTGGAGGCGCAGCAGCCCGAACGGTTCGCACGGGTCCCGGTCGACTACTTCTTCGTGCCACGCGCCGCCGCTCGGACGCCGGCTGACTATTTCGCCACCCCCTTGGCCTACGACTGGGCCGCGCTCGACCGCGCCCTCTGCACTCCGGTCGGCGAACGACGGACCACACCCGACTGCGACTTCGAGCGTTTCGTCCGCCGCTCTCGGTTCGGCGGTCTTCCGATCAATGAGGCACCGGTCTACCTGTTGGACGGAATGCGTCCGCATCCGCGATGCGACGTCCTGGTGATGTTCGACCTCGACGACAGCGAACAACGTCGTCGCCTGGTCGAGCGCGACGCCCGCTGGGGCACGACCGTGGCCGACCGGCGCGAGCACCTGGCAGCGACCTTCGCCGCCGGTTGTGCCGAGCTGCCCACGGCGCCGTGCGTACGCCTCACCGCCACCGATGACCTGGAGCAGAACGCAATGCGGGTCATCGACGCACTCACGACCCCATACTCGTAGGGCCAGGCGGTCACGGCGTTGACTCCGCGGAAAGGCTGCGGAGCCGGACGGTCTGCGTGAAGATCGGACTACCGAGATGCGTCCGGCGCTTCGTAGGGATCCGCTCCGCGGTCACCCAGTCGGAAGGCGGCGAAGGTCTCCGCAGGTCGTTCGCGACATCCGGCATGGGCTCAGTCTCGCGCAGTGCGAGATCGTTCAGCGATCTCGGAGGTGAACCGCGTCAACGAGTTGAGGTAGCGCTGCACATCCGGTTCGGCGCTGATGGTGACCAATTGCGTTGCGGTGTCACGTAATGCCTCAGTGTCCCGGCCGAGGTCATGCAGCGTGAGTGCGCGGAAGAGCACCACGGCACTGTTGTCGGGATAGTCCCTCAGCAACGTGTCGAGTATGGCGAGGGACTCCTCCAGCCGGCCGAGGTGTCGCAACGTGGACGCCTGCTGCAGCAGCGCCCGGTGCCGGTACGGCTCGTCCAGCCGGACACCGACGGCCCGGTCGTACCACTCCAGCGCCTCCGCCTCGCGTCCGGCGGAATCGAGGGTGCCGGCAAGCTCGTACCGCACCCGACCGTCCTTCGGAAACCGTTGGTGCAGAGCCGATGCGGCGTCGATCCGGGCATCGGCGTCGTCGAGCGCCCACACCGCCGCGATCTCCGCTTCTGCCTCGTGCTCGCCACGGGCCGCAACAGCCTTGCGTCGGACCGCAGCCGCGTCGTCCGCCGTCGCGCCGTGCGTCATCAGCCAGTGGTGCAGCTGCGCCCAGTGCGAGTGGGTCATCAACGCGAGCACGTCTCCGTCGTGTGCGGCGCCGAGTAGCCCGGTCAGACCGCTGAATTCGTCGGGCCACGACGCCGTGGGCAGTACTCCGACGTGCGAAAGTCCTTGGCGCATAAGACTTTCCAGATCCTGCATAGACCGACCGCGCAGGTAGTGCTCCTTGTGCTGGATCTGCACTCGGTCGGCACCGAGGCCGGCCAGCTCGCCCATGCGCACCAGGATCTCGTCGGTCCGGTCGCCGCCGGTGCCGAGCCCGAGCTGGAGCTGCGAGCCCGGCCGCACCAGGCCGCGGCCCACGCGCAGCAGCGCCTCCAGCCCGGCCTCGTTGTGTGCCATGTCGAGCACCACCGTGGCCGTGCCGCCCTGCGGGAGCGTGACGGTGTAGATGTTCATCCGGCCGGGGTTCAGCCGGTGATCGGGGGTGAAGGTGCGCAGTCCCTGCGCCACGGCATCCCTCGACAGCCCGGCGCCGAGGCCGGCGGCCGCGCCGGCCAGTGCGTTGGCGATGTTGTGCTCGGACAGGCCGGACAGCGTCATCGGCACATCGACCAGGCTCACCAGGCGGACCGGTGACGCACCCTGCTCCAGCACCGCGATGTCGCCGTCCAGCACGGTGATCCCACGTCCGTGCGCGTCCAGCGCCTCCCGGAGCGAGGGCGATCCCGGGTCCAGGCTGAAGCACCACGGCCGTCCGCCCGCAGTCGAGCGCATCGCCCACACCCGCGGATCGTCGCCGTTGAGCACCACCCAGCCCTCGGGTTTGGTGATCTTGGTGATGATCGCCTTGACCTCGGCCAGCTGGTCGAGGGTGTCGATCCCGTCCATGCCCAGGTGGTCGGCGCTGACATTGGTGACGACACTGACGTCGTTGTATGCCGTGCCCAGCCCGCGCCACAGCATGCCGCCACGCGCGGTCTCCAGCACGCCGAACTGCACACCGGGAGCCTCGAGCACCGCACGTGCTCCGCCCGGGCCGGAGTAGTCGCCCGACTCGACCACCTCGCCCTGCACCAACACGCCGTCGGTCGAACTCCAACCGGTCCGCAGCCCTGCCGTCATACCGAGGTGAGCGATCAACCGGGTGGTCGTCGTCTTGCCGTTGGTGCCGGTCACCGCGACCACAGGCACCTTCGGACGCAGCGCCCGGACACGCTCACCGGGCGGTTCGGCACGCACTCGGGCACCGGCCGCGGCCAGTGTCGGGGTGACAAGCTGCCCGGCCAACAGGTCGTGGAGCACCGGGGCGAGAACGTCCGCGATCACCCTGGCCCGGCCCGCGTGGTTGAGCGCGAAGGCGACCACCACCTCGTCCGGCCCCGCCCCGGCACGCACCCGCACCCCGATGCGGACCACGCCGGCCTCCCGCATCACCAACCGGACGACCCGCTCGACGACACGCAGCACGAAGCCGCGCCGGCCCTCGCTGCCCGGCTCCCCGGGATCACGCCCACGCACCCCGAGGTCGTGGGCCAATGACGTCAGCTGCGGCACCGAGGCAGCGACGAATCCCGGAACGCCCAGCGTCAGTTTGGCGGCGGGCCGGGTGAAATAGAGGTTGGGGCCGCGCAGGATTCGTGCTCCGAGCACCTGCGCGGCGTCCGAGTCGGCCATGACCGGAACCGGTTACTGCCCCATGGCGTGGACGCCGCCGTCGACGTGCACGATCTCACCGGTCGTGGCCGGGAACCAGTCCGACAGCAACGCGACGCAAGCCTGCGCGGCAGGGGCCGGATCGGTGATGTCCCAGCCGAGCGGAGCCCGCTCGCTCCAGACCTGCTCGAACTGCTCGAAGCCGGGGATCGACTTGGCCGCCGTGGTCCGGACCGGTCCTGCGGAGACCAGGTTGGAGCGGATCTGCTTCGGTCCCAGGTCGCGTGCCAGATAGCGGTTGGTCGACTCGAACGCGGCCTTGGCGACACCCATCCAGTCGTAGACCGGCCAGGCGAACTTCGCATCGAAGGTCAAGCCGACCAGGGACGAACCCTCGGTCATCAACGGAAGCGCAGCAACAGCAAGCGATTTCAGCGAGTATGCCGAGGCCTGCAATGCCGTCGCCGCGTCCTCCCAGGTGCCGGCCATGAAGTCGAACGCTCCGGGAGGTGCGAAGCCGATCGAGTGCAGGACACCGTCGAGCGAGTCGAATCCGGCCGCGCTGAGCCGGTCGGCCAGGCTGTCCAGATCGCCCTGCTCGGTCACGTCCAGCTCCAGCACCTGCGGTGTCTGCGGCAACCGCTTGCTGATGGTCTGGGTGATGCGCATGACGCGGCCGAACGATGTCAGGACCACTTCGGCGCCCTGTTCCTGTGCGATCCGGGCCACGTGGAACGCGATGGACGACTCCATCGTGATGCCGGTGATCAACAGTCGTTTGCCTTCGACGATGCCTGCCACGTCGACTCCTCTACTGGGTGCGGTTCAGCTGTCGGTGAGTTGGTGCTGTGCGGTGGTGCGGCGCCTCAGTGGCCCATGCCGAGGCCGCCGTCGACCGGGATCACGGCGCCGTTGATGTAGCCGGCGGCGTCGCTGGCCAGGAAGCGCACGACCTGGGCCACCTCGTCGGGCTCGGCCAGCCGGGCGGCCGGGATCGAGTCCACATAGGCCTTGCGCTGTGCCTCCGGAAGGGCCCGCGTCATGTCGGTGTCGATGAAGCCGGGGGCCACCACATTGGCGGTGATCGCCTTCTTGCCCAATTCGCGGGCGATGGAGCGCGCCATACCGACCAGACCGGCCTTGGACGCTGCGTAGTTGACCTGGCCGGGACCGCCGAAGAGTCCGACCACGCTGGACACGAAGATGATGCGGCCGCCCTTGCGGCGGATCATGCCCTTGGTCGCCCGGCGGGCGCACCGGAACGCTCCGGTCAGGTTGGTCTCCAGCACCCGGTCGAAGTCCTCGTCCGTCATCCGCATGAGCAGCGTGTCCTGGGTGATGCCGGCGTTGGCGACGACCACTTCCACGGGGCCACCGAAATGCTCCTCCGCGGCCGTGAACGCAGCGTCCACCGACGCGGTGTCCGTGACATCGCAGGCAACGGTCGTCGCGCCCGTCGGACCGTCGGTGCCGCTGCGCGAGGTCACCACCACGTCGTCGCCGGCCGCGACGAACGCCTCCGCGATCGCCCGGCCGATGCCTCGGTTGCCTCCTGTGATCAACACGTGCTGCGGCATCTGGCCCTCTCCTCGTCGGTCGTCGCGTGCCTGGCGGCACGACTGCACAGGCTATTGGACTACCGCGCGGTAGCGCGCACGGGCCGCACAGACACCGCGCCTAGACTGAGGCTGTGCCGCGCCGGAACGAACAACCCTCAGTGCAGTCGGCGACCGACCTGCCGATGCCGGGCAAACACGACCTCGACAACCGGATGCGCAACTACGCCATCGCGATGGCCATCCGCACAGCCGCCTTCGTGCTCGCCTACTTCCTGGACGGCCCGCTGCGGTGGATCTGCGTCGTGATGGCGGTGCTGCTGCCCGAGGTGGCAGTGATCGGCGCCAACGCCGCCAACCAGAAGCGCCAGCAGGTGCGCGGGCGTGGGCGGGTCACCGACCAGCGACGGCAACTGCACGGACACCGCTGATGCGGCTGCCCGGCGCGGCTCCCGACCAGCCCACGCAGTGCAGCGCGAAGGGCTGTCGGCGTGAGGCGTCATACGCCTTGGTATGGCGCAACCCGAAGATCCACGCCGAGGACCGGCACAAGATCTGGCTCGCCTGTGACGAGCACCGCACGACCCTCTCTGAGTTCCTGAGCTTTCGGCGGTTCCCCTTGGAGATCAAGGCGATCGACGAGCTCTAGCCGCCAATACTCGACATCGGCCGGTCGGGTTGCTGGAAGTTCGGATCGCCGATCCCGTGACCACGGCGCTTGGCCAGCATCGTCGCGCGGATGAGATCGGCGATCTCCTCGTCGCTCGCGCCGGCCCGCATCGGACCACGCAGGTCACCCTCGTCCCGGGCGAACAGGCAGTTGCGGACCTGGCCGTCCGCGGTCAGCCGCACCCGGTCGCACGCCCCGCAGAACGGCGCCGTGACGCTCGCGATGACCCCGACCGTCGCAGGGCCACCGTCGACGAGGAACAGCTCGGCGGGAGCGCTGCCGCGTGCTTCGTCGGGCAGCGGCGTCAGCTCGAAGCGACGCCCCAGCGTCTCGCGCAACTCTGTCGCGGTCAGCATCGTCTGCCGCTCCCAGGTGTGCCCCGCGTCCAGCGGCATCTGCTCGATGAACCGCAGCGCGAGATCGCGGTCCAGGCACCACTGCAGCAGATCCGCCGGGTCGTCCTTGCCCTTCGGGTCGTGCATGGCGACGGCGTTGATCTTGACCGGCCGCAGCCCGGCGTCCTGGGCGGCCTTGATGCCGCGCTCCACGTCGGCGAACCGGTTGCGGCGGGTCAACTGCTGGAAACGCTCGGGATCGACGGTGTCCAGCGACACGTTGATGCGTTCGAGGCCGGCATCCGCCAGCGGCTGCGCCAGTCGGTCCAGGCCGATGCCGTTGGTGGTCATCGCGATACGGGGCGCGTGCTCGAGCTCGGCGAACCGGCGCACGACGTCGGGCAGTCCCCGCCGCAGCAAGGGTTCCCCACCAGTCAGCCGCACCGACGTGACACCCAGCCGGGTGAAGATGTCCACCAGCCGCACGAGTTCGTCGTCGGTGAGCATCTCCGGCTTCGGCAACCAGTCGAGGCCTTCGGCGGGCATGCAGTAGGTGCAGCGCAGGTTGCATCGATCGGTCAGTGACACACGCAGATCCGTGGCCACTCGACCGAACGTGTCCGGCAGGCCCGCGCCGGTCTTGTCGAGGCTGGTCATAGGACTCCAGGGTAGGACAGTTACCGTCAGAGGGTGCTCCGCAGGCTTCTCACCCGACGCTGGCTGACCTGGTTGTTGATCGCAGTCGTCTGGGCCGTCGCCTGTGTCTTCCTCGGCCGGTGGCAGTGGCACCGCTACGAGGGGAAGTCGCTGTCCCAGCACCAGGTGTCGGACAACTACGACGCCCCACCCGTCGCGGTGACCACCATCCTGCCCGACAAGCGCAGCAAGCTCACCCCGAACGACACATGGCGGCAGGTGAAGCTCGTCGGACATTACGAGCCCGCGAAGAAGCTGCTGGTGCGCAACCGCCCCAATGACGGCTACTTCGGATACGAACTCGTCATACCGTTCCGGCAGGACGACGGGCCGACAGTGCTGGTGGACCGGGGCTGGATCGAGAACGGCCGCACCGCCGCCGCGCCGGAGACCGTCCCGCCGACCCCCAGCGGCACGCTCACCGTCGTCGGCTGGCTGCAACCCGGCGAGCAGGCGACCAGTAACAAGGACGTCCCGGGTCAGGTCTCCTCGATCAACCTGGACCGGATCGCCACGCTCACCCACGACGACCTGCTCACCGGCGGTTACGTGCTGATGCGGACCGAGAAGCCCGCCGCACCGGCGACGAGGAAGGGTCTGGCCGCGCTGCCCAAACCCACTCCCGGGACGTATGCCGGCATCAATCTCAGCTACGCGCTGCAGTGGTGGGCGGCGGCGGTCGGCGGCATCCTCTTCATGCTCTACCGCTGCTGGAAGGAAGAGCAGGAAGCGGTCCACGGGCCCAGACCACCGAAGCCGAAGAAGCCCAAGAAGGTCCGGATCTGGGACGAGGAAGACGCCTGACCGTCGCCGTGCAGAGGTCCGCCTCCGCCCCACGGCGTACCAAAGTCTCCCCAGGGCAGGGTTCGGCACACCAGCCCGCCCCACGGCGTCCCAAAGACTCCCCAGGGCAGGGTTCGGCCCACCACCCCGTACCAAAGT
>NZ_JBQCGS010000066.1:0-31834 GCF_051955415.1 Flexivirga sp. | reverse complement strand
CGAGGGCAAATCCAAGACCGAAGCACTGCGCTGCCTCAAACGACGCCTCGCCCGCGTCATCTTCAACCTCCTGACAACAGACCACAACAACCGTCAAACCCCGGCCCTACCGGCCGCGGCTTGACATAGGAGAAACGTATGGCGAGCAGCACACGCAAGAAGGCACCGGCCCCCACCTACCGCTGCACCGAGTGCGGATGGCAGGCGATCAAGTGGGTGGGCCGCTGCGGCGAGTGCCAGGCGTGGGGCACGGTGACCGAGGTCGGCCAGCAGCAGGTGCGCACCGCGCCGGCGGCGACGATCGAACGACCGGCACTGCCCATCGGCGAGGTCGACGCCACCCGGGCACAGCACCGCCCGACCGGAGTGGGCGAGTTCGACCGGGTGCTCGGCGGCGGACTCGTCACCGGCGGGGTGGTGCTGGTCGCCGGCGAGCCCGGCATCGGCAAGTCGACCCTGTTGCTCGACGTCGCCGCACGCGCCGCCCGGGAGGGGCAGACCGTCCTCTACGTCAGTGGGGAGGAGTCCGCGGCCCAGGTGCGGCTGCGCGGCGAACGCATCGAGGCGCTGGCCCGCGACCTCTACCTGGCCAGTGAGACCGACCTGGCGACGGTGCTCGCCCAGATCGACAAGCTGCGTCCGGACCTGCTGATCATCGACTCGGTCCAGACCATCGCGTCCGCGTCGGTCGACGGCGCCCCGGGCAACGTCGCCCAGGTGCGCGAGGTCGCGGCCGCCGTCATCCAGGTGGCCAAGCGCGAGGGCATGGGCACACTGCTGGTCGGCCACGTCACCAAGGACGGTTCGATCGCCGGCCCCCGCGTCCTGGAGCACCTCGTCGACGTCGTCGTGCAGTTCGAGGGCGAGCGGCACTCGCGCCTGCGGCTGGTCCGCGCGGCCAAGAACCGCTTCGGACCCACCGACGAGGTCGGCTGCTTCGACCTGACCGAGATGGGCATCACCGGGTTGCCGGACCCCAGCGGCCTCTTCCTGTCCCGCATGGAGGAGCCGGTGCCCGGCACCTGCGTGACGGTGACTCTGGAGGGTCGGCGTCCGCTGGTCACCGAGGTGCAGGCGTTGCTGGTCCCCGGCAACGGCGGTTCCGCGCGTCGCACCACCAACGGTGTCGACGGTTCCCGCACCGCGATGATCCTGGCGGTGCTCGACCGGCGCGCCGGCGTCCGACTGCGGGACGACGACTGTTACGTCTCCACCGTCGGCGGAGCCAAGCTGTCCGAGCCGGCCGCCGATCTGGCGATCGCACTGGCGCTCGCCTCGGCCAAGGACGGCTGCCCGCTGCCGCCCGGCATGCTGGCGGTGGGCGAGGTCGGCCTGGCCGGCGACGTCCGTGGTGTCGGCGGTGTCCCACGCCGGCTCGCCGAAGCGGCCCGCATCGGCTTCAAGCGCGCGATCGTGCCGGCGGGTTCGATGGGCACCGAGATCGCGCCACCGGGTATGCGGGTGCTGGAGGTGCGCGACGTGCACGCAGCGACGCGCGCCATCGCCATACCCGTCACCAACTGACCGGGCGGCCGGATCTCATGGCGATCGGACAGGTTGCCGGCCTGCGTGGTGCTGCTGCGCCCCCGCGCGCCACACCTACACTGACCGGGTGACCCGCTCCCCCGAAGTCATCCTGCGTGAAACGCTCGCCGCCGTCGCACCCGGCACCGACCTGCGCGACGCACTCGAGCGGATCCTGCGCGGGCGCACCGGTGCGCTCATCGTGATCGGCCACGACGCGGTGGTGGAGAACATGTCGTCCGGCGGCTTCCCGATCGACATCGAGTTCACCGCCACCCGGTTGCGCGAACTGGCCAAGATGGACGGCGGGATCGTCGTCAACAGCGACGTGTCCCGGATCCTGCGCGCGGGCACCCAGTTGATGCCCGACCCGAGCATCGAGACCAAGGAGTCGGGCACCCGGCACCGCACCGCCGAACGCGTCGCCAAGCAGACCGGCTTCCCGGTCATCTCGGTCAGTCAGTCGATGCACATCATCGCCCTGTATGTCGGCGGCGTGCGGCACGTCATCGAGGGCTCCAACGCGATCATGTCCCGCGCCAACCAGGCGCTGCAGACCCTCGAGCGCTACAAGGCGCGGCTCGACGAGGTGACCGGGACCCTGTCCGCGCTGGAGATCGAGGACCTCGTGACGGTGCGTGATGTCGCCAGCGTCCTGCAGCGCTTGGAGATGGTCCGCCGGATCAGTGAGGAGATCAGCGAATACGTCATCGAGCTGGGCACCGACGGCCGGCTGATCTCGTTGCAGCTGGACGAGCTCGTGGGCGGCCTGAGCGACGACCGGGAGCTGGTGGTGCGTGACTACCTGGACCCCGGCCGCACCGAGCTGACCGTGGAGGACGCCATCGAGCGGCTCGGCGAGATGAACTCCACCGAGCTGCTCGACCTGACGGCCGGAGCACGCGCCGCCGGTTTCTCGGTCATCGGCGACATGCTCGACCTGTCGGTCAGCCCCCGCGGCTACCGGCTGCTGACCAAGGTGCCGCGGCTGCCCGGCACCATCGTGGACCGGCTGGTCGACCACTTCGGCACGCTGCAGAAGCTGCTCGCCGCGGACTTCGACGACCTCATGGCCGTCGAAGGCGTCGGCGAGAGCCGCGCCCGCGCCGTGCGCGAGGGCCTGTCGCGGTTGGCCGAGAGCAGCATCCTCGAGCGCTACGTCTAGCCCCGAGCCGATGACCGACGTGGAGGGCCTGCACCACGCCATCCTGCAGTGGTATGCCGCCGCCGCCCGCGAGCTGCCGTGGCGGATCCCCGCCGACGAGTGGCCCTGGCCGCAGATCGACCGGCCGTGGGCGGTGCTCGTCTCGGAAGTGATGCTGCAGCAGACGCCGGTGGCCCGGGTCGAGCCGGTATGGCGCAGCTGGATGCAGCAATGGCTCACGCCGGCGGCTCTGGCCGCGGACGCGCCCGGCGAGGCGGTGCGCGCCTGGGGTCGGCTGGGTTACCCACGGCGGGCGTTGCGCCTGCACGCTGCGGCGACCGCGATCACGCGGGAGCACGACGGCGTCATACCTGCGGATCTGCAGCAGTTGCAGGCGCTTCCGGGGATCGGCAGCTACACCGCAGCGGCGGTCGGGGCGTTCGCGTTCGGCCTCCGCGCGACGGTGGTCGACGTCAACGTGCGCCGGGTCCAGGCCCGGCTGGTGACCGGCGCACAACATCCCGCGCCCAGCCTGACCGCCGCCGAGACCAGGCTCGCCGGGACGCTCCTGCCCGCCGACGACACGGCCGCCGCCCGGTGGAACGTCGCCGTCATGGAGCTCGGCGCGCTGGTCTGCAAGGCCGCAGCACCGCACTGCCCCGACTGCCCGGTGGTGTCGCACTGTGCCTGGGTGCTGGCCGGCCGGCCGGAGCACGACGGACCACGCAGGCGGGTCCAGAAGTGGCACGGCACCGACCGGCAGGTGCGGGGCAGGTTGCTGGCGGTGTTGCGGGAGGCGACCGCGCCGGTGCCGCGGACCGATCTGGACCTCGTCTGGGACGACGCGGGCCAACGGGACCGCTGCCTCGCCTCGCTCATCGAGGACGGCCTGGTCGAACCGCTCCCACGCGAACGCTTCCGCCTGCCGGTGTAGGCATGTCCCGCCGATGCCCCTGGTTAGAGTGTCCAAATGAGCGCCGCTGACGACCCCGCCCAGTTCCTCATCGTCATGGGGGTGTCCGGCTCCGGCAAGACCACCCTTGCCGAAGGCATCGCCGACGCGATGGGTTGGCTGTATGCCGAGGGCGACGACTTCCACTCCCAGGCCAACGTCTCCAAGATGGCTGCCGGCGTCCCGCTCACCGACGAGGACCGCTGGCCGTGGCTGCGCTCGATCGGCACCTGGATCGACGAGCACGAGCGCGACGGCCGCAGCGCGGTCATCACCTGCTCGGCGCTGAAGCGGGCTTACCGGGACCTGCTGCGCGAGGACCGCAAGAACGTCCGGTTCGTCTATCTCGACGTCCCGCAGGAGGTCCTGGAGGACCGGCTGTCCAAGCGCACCGGTCACTACATGCCACCCTCGTTGCTGCCGTCGCAGCTGCAGACGCTCGAGCCGTTGCAGCAGGACGAGGACGGTGTCGTGGTGCACGCACACCAGTCCCCCGAGGCGTCCCTCGAGGAAGCGCTCGACCTGCTGGGTCTGACTCCGAAGAACTGACCGCGGGAAAACCACTTGCCGCGGCGTCGTCGGCCCGGTAAGTTCTCGCGTTTGTGCGTGCGGCGACGATTTCCCCCTATCTCCGCCTGTTCACAGCCGGCTTCCGCGAGCAGGCCGCCTACCGCCTGGCGATGTTCGGCGGACTCGTCGCCAACCTGACCTTCGGTTTCCTCAAGGTCGCCATGCTCTTTGCCACCGTGCGTGCAGCCGGCGGCACCGTGCAGGGGTATGACGTCGGCACCATGAGCGCCTATATCTGGGTCTCGCAGGGCCTGCTCGGGTCGGTCAACCTCAACGGCCGGCTGGACCTCGCCGACCGGATCAAGAACGGCGACGTCGCGATCGACTTCCTTCGCCCCGTCAACGTCCAACTGGCAACGATCACGACGGAAGTCGGCAAGGCGGTCTTCGCCCTGATCCCCCGCGGCCTGCCCAGCCTCGGCATCGGAGCACTGGTCATCGGGATGACCATGCCGACCTCGCCGGTGCCCTACGCGCTGGGGCTGACCAGTGTGGTCATCGGCATCACGGTGTCCTTCGCCACCGTCTATCTCGTTGCCGTTGCCGGTTTCTGGCTGATCGAGACGCGCGGGATCCAGATCGTCTACATGGTCCTGTCCGGTTTCTTCGCGGGGCTCTTCGTGCCGATCACACTCTTCCCCGGCTGGCTGCTGATCATCGCCGAGGCGACACCCTGTCCGTCGATCATGATGTATCCCATCGACATCCTGACCGGGCGCGTCACCGGCGGCGCGGCATACCGGCTGGTCGGGGTGCAGTTGGCCTGGCTCGCCGGAATGCTGCTGATCGGCCATTTGCTCACCGTCGCCGGGCGCCGGAAGCTGGAGGTGCAGGGCGGATGAAACTCACCCCACGAAGTTCCCCTCCGCACCGGCACCCCACGAAGTTTCTCCCCCGCTCCGCTCCTCCGAATACTTCGCGGGGACCCCGCCGCTCCTCCGATATTTCGCAGGGACCCAGAGTCCTCGATGCAGCGTCGCTACCAGGCCGATTCGACGGATACCGGGCGGTGCTCGCCTCCCGGATGCGTTCCCAACGCAGCTATCGCAGCAATTTCGTCATCGACCTGGCCAGCTCCGGACTGGTGGGCCTCATCGAGCTCGCCGAGGTCTGGCTGCTGTTCCACCAGGTCACGGTGCTCGGCGGACTGACCTTCCGGCAGGTGCTGCTGGTCTTCGGCCTGGCCGACATGTCCTACTCCATCGCCGACATGTCCGTGGGGCACTGCGACACGCTGCCGAAGTACATCAGGGCCGGCACCCTGGACGTGTTCTACCTTCGGCCGCAGCCGCTGTTGCTGCAGCTGATGACCAGCGACATCTCATTGCGGCGCCTCACCCGGGCCGGGATCGGCCTGGGATCGTTGGTGATCGGGCTGTCGATCAACGACATCCGCTGGAACGCGGCACACATCGGTCTGCTCGTGCTGACCATCGTGTGCGCCGTCGCGATCTTCTCGGCGATGTACATCTGGGCCGCCGGCGTGCAGTTCTTCCTGATCCAGGGTGCGGAGTTCACCAACGCCTTCGTGTATGGCGGACGCTACGCGTCGACGCAGCCGGCAGCGGTCTGGTCAGCGCCGCTGAAGGCGCTCTTCGGATTCGTCTTCCCGATGGCGCTGGCGGCATACGTCCCGGCGTTGCGTCTGCTCGACCTGCCCGGACCTGCGGGCATGCCGACCTGGCTGGCGTGGTGCACCCCGATCGCCGCGGTCTGGATGTGGGGCTTCGCGCTGCTCATGTGGCGCTTCGGTGTACGTCACTACCAAGGCGGAGGCGGCTGAGACATGACCGAGCTGATCATCGAAACGGACGGTTTGACACGGGAATTCACACGGCGCGGAAAGGGCCGCGACGCCCTGCGCAGAAGCACGCTGCGCGCGGTCGACGCTCTGCGCCTGCTGGTCCGGCCGGGGGAATCGGTCGGCTACATCGGTGCGAACGGTGCCGGCAAGTCGACGACGATCAAGATGCTGGTCGGCATCCTCGTCCCGACCCGTGGCACGGTGCGCACCTGCGGCATCGACCCGCACCGGGACCGGCGGCGCTTGGCGGCACAGGTCGGTGTCGTGTTCGGCCAGCGTTCCCAGCTGTGGTGGGACCTGCCGGTGCGCGAGTCCTTCGACATCCTGGCCGCCATCCACCGGCTACCCGGAGCGGACGCACGCGCGCGGACCGCCGAGCTGATCGAGCAGCTGGAGCTGGGTGAGTTCCTCGCCACGCCGGTGCGTCAGCTCTCCCTGGGACAGCGGATGCGTGCCGAGGTCGCCGCTGCCCTGCTGCACCGGCCGCGGCTGGTGATCCTGGATGAACCGACCATCGGGCTGGACGTGCTGTCCAAGCAGCGGCTGCGCGAATTCCTCATCACCGAGCGGGCGCAGCACGGCACCACCCTGCTGCTGACCACCCACGACATGGGCGACATCGAGCGGCTCTGCGAGCGCGTGCTCGTCGTGGACCACGGCTGCGCGGTGTACGACGGCAGCATCGAGGGGCTGGCCCGTGCCGCCGGAGCGGACCGCACGCTCGTGCTCGATTTCGCGGATGCGACGCCGGACCTGACCGGCATACCGCACACGACACACCTGGGCAGTGACGTGGCCGGCGCTCGTCAACGGCTGGCGTTCGACCCCGAGATGACCACTGCTGCAGCGGTTCTCGCGGCTGTCGGCGAGCACGCGCAGTTGCGCGACCTGTCCATCGAGGAGCCGGACATCGAGGATGTCGTGCGCCGCATCTACCGCGCCAGCCGTTAGCCGACCTGCGGGCCGGCGCGGCGCGCCCGATGGCGTCGTACGGCGTCGCGGTTGGCGCAGCGCACCGAGCAGTAGCGTTGCCGGCCGTTGCGGGTGATGTCCACGACGACGTTCCTGCACGGATCTGCGGGCGCCTCGCCCGCGGCACACCGGCCGAGACGGTGCATGCCGCGGGTGGTCAGGTGCAACGCCGTCCCGACAGTGATCACCGCACGGAGCACATGCGGCATCGTCTGGTCGTCGTCACGGTAGTGCAGATGCCACCCCTCGTTATCGTGATCGACCAGGCGTGGGTATGCCGTGGCGCGCTTCATCAGCGCATTGAGCAGGTCGGCCCGCTGACCGTCGTCGTCGGCGTCGACGACAGCCAGCCACTGGTCGATCATCCGCCGCGTCGCACCGTGATCGTCCGGACGCTCCGGGAACGGCATCGTCATACCGAAGGTGCGCGTCCGCGCGTCGATGCCCGCCCGGTCGTCCGGCCAGTCGTTGGCCAGTGACGCGGCCAGCAGGACGGCATACTCGCCGTAAGGGTTGAGTTGCACAACGGCATTACACCACGCTGGCGGGTATGACGACTTCGACACGGGCCCGCCACCCCGAAACTCCTTCTGTCGCCTCGGAACACGCGTGGATCACCGAGTCGCGGCATGCCACCTCGCTCGGCACGGTGCTCTACGTCCGGTGCGCGGTGTGCGGCGCGCGCCGGGTCGATCTGCATCCGGCCGCCGGCGCGGCACCGCAGGGCGCGAGCCGGGTCGTTCCGGCAGCGTTCAGAGGGTCAGGAGCATCCGGTGGTTGCCCAGGGTGTTGGGCTTGACCCGGTCGAGATCGAGGAATTCCGCCACGCCCTCGTCATACGACTGGAGCATCTCGGCGTAGACATCCGGCTCGACGGGTTCACCGTCGATCTGCTCGAACCCGTGCGCGGTGAAGAACCCCACCTCGAAGGTCAGGCAGAAAACCCGTCGGACGCCGAGCTCGCGCGCCCGGTCCAGCAGGGCGGTGAGCAACGTGCTGCCGATGCCCTGCCCCTTCTCCTCGGCGGCCACGGCCAGGGTGCGGACCTCGGCCACGTCCTCCCACATCACGTGCAGCGCGCCGCACCCGACCAGCCGGTCCGCGCGGCCGACGACGAGGAACTCCTGCACGCCCTCGTAGTAGGCGACCGCCGGCTTGGGCACGATGGCGCGCGACTCGACATACGGCTTGGTCAGCTCGCGGATCCCGCGCACGTCCGTCGCCTGGGCCGGACGGAGGTGCAGGGCCGGGTCGCGCAGTGTCATGCGCCCATCTTTCCGCAGGTGATGCCGGCAGGGCGTGCCCGCCCCGCCAACGACGAGTGCGCTCCGCGTCCACAACCAGCGACCGTTGCCGGAAACGCACAGCGGCAAGGGCCGGGCCGAAAGAATCCGCCCGGCCCTTGCCGGTCACGATGCGGGCACCGCGGCCCGCGACGTGTTAGTCCTTGCCGAGATCGATGCCGCCGGCGGTCTCGACGGTGAGCCCGTCCGGGGCCTGCGGCTTCGGGCTGCCGGCGAAGGTGAACTTCGCATCCCGGCCCTCGCCCTCGACGTCGACCAGCACGATCTCGCCGGCGCCGATCTCGCCGTAGAGGATCTTCTCGGACAGCACGTCCTCGACCTCGCGCTGGATGGCGCGACGCAGCGGACGGGCGCCCAGTGCCGGGTCGTAACCGCGCTCGGCCAGCAGCTTCTTGGCTGCGGACGTGAGCTCGATCGCCATGTCCTTGTCCTTCAGACGCTCGTCGAGGTCCGCGATCCGCAGGTCGACGATCTGCACGATCTCCTCCTGCGTCAGCTGCGGGAAGACGATCGTGTCGTCGACACGGTTGAGGAACTCGGGCCGGAAGTGCTGCTTGAGCTCGTCCTGGACCTTGGCCTTCATCTTCTCGTAACCGGTGGAGCTGTCGTTGCCGGACGCGAAGCCCAGCGAGACGCCCTTGGCGATGTCACGCGTGCCGAGGTTGGTGGTCATGATGATCACGGTGTTCTTGAAGTCGACCACGCGGCCCTGGGAGTCGGTCAGCCGGCCGTCCTCCAGGATCTGCAGCAGCGAGTTGAAGATGTCCGGGTGGGCCTTCTCGACCTCGTCGAACAACACCACCGAGAACGGCTTGCGGCGGACCTTCTCGGTCAGCTGTCCACCCTCTTCGTAACCGACGTAACCAGGAGGCGAACCGAACAGCCGCGACACGGTGTGCTTCTCGGAGAACTCCGACATGTCCAGCGTGATCAGCGAGTCGTCGTCGCCGAAGAGGAACTCCGCGAGTGCCTTGGCGAGCTCGGTCTTACCGACACCGGTCGGACCGGCGAAGATGAACGAACCGCCGGGACGCCGCGGGTCCTTCAGGCCGGCGCGGGTGCGCCGGATCGCCTGCGACAGACCCTTGATCGCGTCGTCGTTGCCGACGATGCGCTTGTGCAGCTCGTCCTCCATCCGCAGCAGTCGGCTGGACTCCTCCTCGGTCAGCTTGAACACCGGGATGCCGGTCGAAGCGGCCAGCACCTCGGCGATCAACTCCTCGTCGACCTCCGCGACGACGTCGATGTCGCCGGCCTTCCACTCCTTCTCCCGCTGCTCCTTGGCCTGGATCAGCTTCTTCTCGTCGTCACGCAACGAGGCGGCCTTCTCGAAGTCCTGCCCGTCGATCGCCGACTCCTTCTCGCGGCGCACGTGCGAGATCTTCTCGTCGAACTCGCGCAGGTCCGGCGGAGCGGTCATCCGGCGGATGCGCAACCGGGCGCCCGCCTCGTCGATCAGGTCGATCGCCTTGTCCGGCAGGTGCCGGTCGTTGATGTAGCGGTCGGCCATGTTGACCGCACCGACCAACGCCGCATCGGTGATCGTCACCCGGTGGTGCGCCTCGTAGCGGTCGCGCAGACCCTTCAGGATCTCGATCGCGTGCGGGATCGTCGGCTCCTGCACCTGGATCGGCTGGAAGCGGCGCTCCAGCGCGGCGTCCTTCTCGATGTGCTTGCGGTATTCGTCGAGCGTCGTGGCACCGATGGTCTGCAGCTCGCCACGGGCCAGCATCGGCTTCAGGATCGACGCGGCGTCGATCGCGCCCTCGGCGGCACCCGCACCGACCAGGGTGTGGATCTCGTCGATGAACAAGATGATGTCGCCGCGGGTGCGGATCTCTTTGAGAACCTTGCGCAACCGCTCCTCGAAGTCGCCTCGGTAACGGCTGCCGGCGACCAGCGAACCCAGGTCGAGCGTGTAGAGCTGCTTGTCCTTCAGGGTCTCGGGCACCTCCCCGCGGACGATGTCCTGGGCCAGGCCCTCGACGACGGCGGTCTTGCCGACGCCCGGCTCGCCGATGAGAACGGGGTTGTTCTTGGTGCGCCGGGACAGCACCTGCATGACCCGCTCGATCTCCTTGTCACGCTGGATGACCGGGTCGAGCTTGCCCTCGCGGGCGGCCTGCGTCAGGTTGCGGCCGAACTGGTCGAGCACCAGCGAGCCGGCCGGGGTGCCGCTCTCCTGGCTGCCCTGCCCGACGCCGGCGCCCTGCGGCTCCTTGCCCTGGTAGCCCGAGACGAGCTGGATGACCTGCTGGCGCACGCGGGACAGGTCGGCGCCCATCTTGACCAGCACCTGGGCGGCGACGCCCTCACCCTCGCGGATGAGGCCGAGCAGGATGTGCTCGGTGCCGATGTAGCTGTGGCCCAGCTGCAGGCCCTCGCGCAGGGACAGCTCGAGCACCTTCTTGGCGCGCGGAGTGAACGGGATGTGGCCGGACTGGGTCTGCTGGCTGGGGCCGATGATCTCCTGGACCTGCTCGCGCACCGCGTCCAGGGAGATGCCGAGGCTCTCCAGCGCCTTCGCGGCCACACCTTCGCCCTCGTGGATCAGGCCGAGCAGGATGTGTTCGGTGCCGATGTAGTTGTGGTTGAGCATGCGCGCCTCTTCTTGAGCGAGCACCACAACTCGCCGGGCGCGGTCGGTGAACCGTTCGAACATCATTAACTCCTCGGGTAGCTCGCTACCATCGATGCTAACCGCAGCAACTGATCGGGCCCGCGGTCAACCACGGACCGGGCACAGAGTGCAGCACGTCTTGTGGCGGACAACGCCGGCAGCCGCCAGCATGTTCCGTCCCGCGGCCGTCCGGCGCCTTGTTCGCGCAGAGCGAACAAGACCGGGTCTCCCCGTGTGGATAACATCCCCGCATGACGGCCGAACACATCGGCGTGCTGGGCCACGAACCAAATATGGGCGTTGCACCCGTCAGCCGGCCTTCTTGGCCGGTTTCTTGGCCGGCTTCTTCGCCGCCGACGTGGAGGTCGACTTCTTCTTCGCTGCCGATTTCTTGGCTGCGGTCTTCGTGGCCGTCGATTTCGTGGCCGTCGATTTCTTTGCCGTCGATTTCTTGGCCGCGGATTTCTTCGCAGCCTTCTTCGCGGGCTTCGCGCTGTCCTGCGCAGCGTGCTGGTCGCCGGCCGGCGCGTCCTGCTCGTCGACCGGCTCGCCACGGGACTTCTTGGCCCGGTTGACGCTCTGCTGCAGCGCGGCGAGCAGGTCCAGGACCTCGCCGCCCTCGTCCTCCCGCTCCGGCAGTGGTGTGACCTCGTTGCCCTCCAGCTTGGCGCGCACGACCTCCTTGACCGCCTGCTCGTAGTCGTCGTGATAGTCGTCGGGGTCGTAGTCGCCGGACAGCGAATCCACCAGCATCCCGGCCATCGCCAGCTCGGCGGACTTGGGCTCGACCTCCTTGGCGTCGTCCAGCACACCGAAGTCGGCACTGCGGATCTCGTCCGGCCACAGCATCGTCTGCAGCACGATGACCTCATCACGCACCCGCAGCAGCGCCACGGTCGAGCGGGTGCGGATCGACACCGTGACGAGCGCGACCCGATCGGTGGCCTGCAGCGCGTCGCGCAGCAGGACGTAGGGCTTGGCCGACCCCTTGTCGGGTTCGAGGTAGTAGCTCTTGTCCAACAGCAGCGGATCGATCTGCGCACTCGGCACGAACTTGTCGACCGCGATCTCCTTGGTGTTGCTGACCGGCAGCTCCGCGAGGTCGTCGTCGGTCAACACGACCATCTGGCCGTCGTCGGTCTCGTATCCCTTGGCGATGTCGTCGTAGGACACCTGCTCGCCGTCGATCGAGCAGACCCGCTGGTATTTGATGCGTCCACCGTCCTCACGGTGCACCTGGCGGAACTGCACGTCGTGGTTCTCGGTGGCGGAGTAGAGCCGCACCGGGACATTGACCAGGCCGAACGAGACGGCACCCTTCCAGATAGCACGCACAGGTCGATTGTGCTGTGTCGGTGTGACAGACATCAAGCGAGCACCGCGTCGCCGATCACCGCAGCTGGTGGCATGCCGTCCGGCGGTTCGGGGCAAGATGGCTGCATGCGCCCCATGCTCGCCACACCCGCGGACACCGTGCCGGAGGGCGAGGACTGGCTGCACGAGGTCAAGTGGGACGGTATGCGCGTGCTGGCACACGTGTCGGGAGCGTCGGTGCGCCTCACCTCGCGCACCGAGCGGGACGTCACCGTCGCCTTCCCCGAACTCGTCGCCCCGGACGCCGGGCTGCACGGGTATGACGACCTGCTCCTCGACGGCGAGGTGGTGATCCTGGCCGACGGCGTGCCGTCCTTCGCGGCCCTGGCGGAGCGTTTCAACGTGTCCGACGCGGCCATGGCCGCCCGGCTGGGCGCGGCCGCGCCCGCGACGTTCCTCGTCTTCGACGTGCTGCAGGCGATGCAACGACCCACTCTGGCCATGCCGCTGCGTCAGCGGCGGCAACTGCTGGAGGGGCTGCAGCTGGCCAGTGCCCGGATCCAGGTGCCACCGACCTTCACCGATGGCGCGCAACTGGCCGAGGCGACAGCCGCGCAACACCTGGAAGGCGTGGTGTCCAAGCGGGCCGGTTCGCCATACCGACCGGGACGGCGCAGCCCCGACTGGCGCAAGATCGTGCACCGCCGCACCGACTCCTTCGTGATCTGCGGCTGGCTGCCCGAGCGGGACAACGACCTCGCGCTCGGCTCGGTCTACCTGGCGACGCCGACGCCCGAGGGTCCGCTGCTCTATCGCGGACGGGTGGGCTCGGGCCTCGCCGGCACCCGTGGTGTCGGCCTGCTCACCCGCTTGCGCGAGCTCGCCGCCGATCATTCGCCGTTCGAGCAGGATCCACCGGTCGAACCGGGACGGGGCGGCATCCGTTGGGTGCACCCCGAACTCGTCGCGGACGTGGAGTTCCTCGGCATCTCCGACGGCGGTCAGCTGCGCCAGCCGCGCTGGCGCGGCATCCGCGCCGACCTGACCCCCGCCGAACTCGCGGCGACCGAGACGGAGTCTCGGTGAAACCTCCGCGGGCGGAAACCGGGGGTCCCCGCGAAGTATCGGAGCAGCGAAGCGGGCGAGAACTTCGTGGGGTGGGAGCCGATGGCTGACGGGCAGATCATCGCCGAGGTGGGCGGCCGGCGGCTCAAGATCGGCAATCTGGACAAGCTCATCTACCCCGGCACGGAAACCACCAAGGGCGAGGTCCTGCATTACTACACCCAGGTCGCCGGACCGTTGCTGAGCGTGCTGGCGCAGCGGCCGGTCACGCGGATCCGGTGGCCGCACGGCGTGGCCGACCTGTCGTTCTTCGAGAAGAACCTGCCACCGGGGGCTCCCGCGTGGTTGTCCCGCGTCACCCTCCCCTCGTCGGGGTCACGGAGCACCGGTGACCGGATCACCTATCCGGTCGTCACCGATCTGGCCGAGCTGGTCTACCTGGTCAATCTGGCGTCGCTGGAATTCCATGTCCCGCAGTGGCGGCTGCGGGACGACCGGCCGACCGCACCGGATCGCCTGGTGGTCGATCTGGATCCGGGCGCACCAGCCGGTCTGCCCGAGTGCGCCCGGCTGGCGCTCATCGTCCGCGACCGACTGGCCCGCATCGGCCTGACCCGCTGTGTCCCGGTGACGTCCGGCAGCAAGGGCATGCAGCTGTATGCCGCCCTCGACGGCGGCAGCGGTGGCGGCCGCAGCAGCGAGGAGGTGCGGGATGCGGCACGCGAGCTGGCGCAGGAGCTCACCCGCGAGCACCCGGATCTGGTGGTGTGGAAGATGACCAAGTCCAAGCGGCCCGGAAAGGTGTTGCTGGACTGGTCACAGAACACCGCCGCGAAGACGACGATCGCTCCCTATTCGCTGCGCGGTAAGGACCGGCCGACCGTCGCCGCACCCCGCACCTGGGAAGAGATTGAAAGAGGCGCTGAACACCCGGACAGCCTGCGACAAATATTGTATGACGATGTGCTGGAAAGGCTGGCCGTGCACGGTAACTTGTTCGCCGACGGGCTCGCCGGCGACTGACTGACGTCCTGGCGCCTTTCCGATCGGTGGCCGGTGGAGTTTCGGGTCGGTGCCACACACGAAGAACGCCATCCGGTGCGCACAATGCGCACCGGATGGCGTTCTTGCCGGAAGTTTCTCCCAGGAAAGACTCAGCCGTTGGCCCGGGCGTATGCCTCTTGGACCTCGGCCGAGACGCGGCCACGGTCGCTGACCTTGAAGCCATTCTTGCGGCCCCAGTCACGGACCTTGTTCAGATCGGTGCGGCCGGCCGAACGCGTGGGCGCGGCGACCCGTGTCCGGCCGCGAACCGCACGCGCGTGACCGATCCACTTGGCGAAGTCGTCGCGCAACTGGGCGGAATTCGCGGCGGAGAGATCGATCTCGTAGGACTTGCCGTCCAGCGAGAAATTGACGGTCTCGCTCGCCTCCGACCCGTCCAGGTCGTCCTCGAGCAGAATCTGCACACGCTGAGCCATACGTCGTACTCCTACCGGGGGGGGTTTTCGAAGATTTCGAAAACCAACGCTAACACAGCGCTCTGCGCAGCAGTTGTATTAATTGCAGCGTGACATTCTTTGTTTTCCGGGCGGCCTATTGCGGCCGCGCAGGTCACTTCGTCTCGTCGGGACTTTCCGGCCCCGAGGCGCGATCCGCGGCTTCCGCACGCTCCCACTGCGCGTGCGCAATGCGCTCGCGGCGGTCGGCCTCCATCATGTGCTTGAGGATCACGTAGAGCAGGTAGAGCAACCCGATCGACGGGATCAGAGTCGCGATATATGGCCACACCCCACCATGGTAGGTGTCGTCGCCTGGTGCCCCGACGCGACTCGGCCACCCGTACCAAAGTCTCCCCAGGGCAGGGATCGGTACGCTGCCACCCGGCCACCCGTACCAAAGTCTCCCCAGGGCAGAGTCCGGTACGCCACACACCCAGCCACCCGTACCAAAGTCTCCCCAGGGCAGAGTCCGGTACGCCACACACCCAGCCACCCGCACCAAAGTCTCCCCAGGGCAGAGTCCGGTACGCCGCCCCTCCTCGCGGCATACCCGACGGGGGCGCCTAGAACAGCGCCTGCGCGTCACGACCGGATTCATGCGCGAGCAACCACCGCTTGCGCTCGATGCCGCCGCCGTAGCCCGTCATGCTGCCGTTCGCCCCGATCACCCGGTGGCACGGGATGACGATGGAGATCGGGTTGCGGCCGTTCGCGAGACCGACCGCGCGGCTCGCCGTGGGGCTGCCGATGTGCTGCGCCAGCTCGCCGTAGCTCCACGTCTGCCCGAACGGTATGTCGCACAGTGCGCGCCATACCCGTTGCTGGAAGTCGGTGCCCTGCGGCCGCAGCGGCAGGTCGAATTCGGTGCGTCGCCCGGCGAAGTACTCGCTCAGCTGCCGGACCGCCTGGACCAGCAGCGGGTCCTCATCGGCCCGCTCGCCGTATTCGGACGGATCGGCCCCGTGCTTGTGCACCTCCATGTAGACGCCGACGATCTCGTCACCGTCGGCGACGACGGAGACCGGACCGATCGGAGTCGGCTCCACGACCGTGAATCTGTGCTTGCTCATCCGTGGCTCCTTGCCTGCTCGGGAAGCTGGTTGATCTCGTGCGGGCCGCTGGCCCACAAGTGTTGTACGGCGTAGGCACGCCAGGGGCGCCAGGGCGACGAGGCGTCCTGGGCCGCGCGTCCCTGGTCCGGCAGTCCGAGTCGTGCCATCGCCTGCCGGACACCCAGGTCCGTCGCCGGGAAGGCATCGGGATCCCCGAACGCCCGCATCGCGACACCCTCGACGGTCCACGGCCCGATGCCCGGTAATGCCAGCAGATCCTGTCGCGCGCTCGTCCAGTCGGCGCTGGCCGACACGTCGATGTTCCCGTCGGCCAACGCAGTGGCCAGCCCGCGCAGGGTGAGCCGCCGGCTCTGTGGCATCGCCAGGGTGCCGTCGGACGCGCCGGCGACTGCGGCAGCATCCGGGAAGACCGCCGTCAGCCCGCCGTCCGGGTCGTCGATCCGCTCGCCGTGGGCCGCCACCAGACGGGCCGCGTGGGTGCGAGCGGCCCGGGTCGAGATCTGCTGGCCGATCACCAGCCGCAGCGCCAGTTCGGCGCCGTCGACCGTGCGCGGCACGCGCCGTCCCGGTGCGGCGGCCACCAGCGGCCCGAGCACCGGATCTGCCGACAGGTGGGCGTCGATCGCCTGCGGGTCCGCGTCCAGGTCGAGCAACCAGCGGCAGCGGCTGATCGCGACCGGCAGGTCGGCCAGATCGTGCAACCAGACACGAGCGGCGACATACCCGTCCTCCGGTCGCAGCGCCACGACAGCCGGGCCGTGCGGCAACCGCAACGTCCGCCGGTAGGTGTCCTGACGCCACTCCTCCACACCCGGCACCGCGGTCGCGACCAGGTGCCCGAAGAGGTTGTCGAAGCGGAGCGGCCGACGGTAGGGCAGCCGCAACGGCAGGTGGTGCCAGGCGCTACGTGTCTGGACCTGCTCCACGGCGACTCTCGAGTGCGAGCGAAGTTGACGAGGCGCCATGGCGAAGACCGCTCGCACGGTGTCGTTGAACGACCGGATGCTGCCGAACCCGGCCGCATGTGCGACCTGGGTCAGCGGCAGCGTGGTGGTCTCGATCAACACCCGCGCCGTCTGCGCGCGCTGTGCCCGGGCGAGCGCCAGGGGCGACGCACCGAGCTCGGCTCGGACCTGCCGCTCGATCTGTCGCGTGCTGTAACCGAGCCGTCGGGAGAGGCCGTCGATGCCCTCCCGGTCGACGACCCCGTCGGCGATCAGCCGCATCGCCCGCGCGACGAGGTCGGCCCGTGCGTTCCACTCCGGGGATCCGGGACTGGCGTCGGGTCG
This sequence comes from Flexivirga sp., assembly GCF_051955415.1. NCBI lineage: Bacteria > Bacillati > Actinomycetota > Actinomycetes > Micrococcales > Dermacoccaceae > Flexivirga > Flexivirga sp. The sequence goes on along the minus strand of NZ_JBQCGS010000066.1, from coordinate 14,701 downwards.
GCAGCGTTTGCAGGCGCGGAATCCATGGGCCTGGGCCGCAGCTGCGCTGGGGTAGAAGGTGATGTTGCGTGCCTTCGGCGGCGTTGCCGGGCAACTGGGGCGGCAGTAGATGCCGGTCGTGCGCACTCCTGTCACGAACCAGCCGTCGAACCGGGCGTCGCGGGACCGCACGGCCGTCATACAGGTCTGCTGGTCGGTGATCATGCGGTCCAGTCTGCTCCGCGTCAACAACAATGACTAGCCGAAACACGACACGTCGGTTTTCTGCTACTCGACGTCCGCGCCGGGACCGATCTCGAGCGGCATGTTGTCGATCAACCGGGTCGTGCCGACCTTCGCGGCGACCGCGAGCAGGGCCGGTCCGCGGTACCACTCGGGCACCTGCTCCAGTGACTCCGGGTGCACGAGCACGAGGTAGTCCACGAGTGCGAGCGGCTCTCGGACCAGGACGTCCCGGGCAGCTCGCCGCACGGCCGCCGGACCGGCGGCGACCTGCTGTGCGCCGGCTTGCAGGGCACGCGAAAGACTGAGCGCCACGTCACGATCGGCCGCACTCAGATAGGTGTTGCGGCTGCTGAGCGCCAAGCCGTCGTCCTCGCGCACGGTGGGTACGGCGATCACCTCGACCGGGAAATCCAGATCGCGCACCATGCGCCGGATCAACAGCAGTTGCTGGGCGTCCTTCTGCCCGTAGAAGGCGAAGTCCGGCTGGACGAGGTGCAACAGCTTCGCGACGACGGTGAGCACACCGTCGAAATGTCCCGGGCGGGACGCACCTTCGAGCACCTCGCCGAGCGTGCCGGCGGACACCCGCACACCCGGCTCGCCCTGCGGGTAGACGACGTCGGGCGTCGGGGCGAAGACCAGCCCGACACCCTCACGGGCACAGATGCGCAAGTCCTCCTCCAGAGTCTGCGGATAACGGGACAAGTCCTCGCCGGCCGCGAACTGCAAAGGGTTCAGGAAGATCGTGACGATGACGTGGTCGGCCGATTGCTTTGCGGTGCGTATCAATTCGGCATGCCCTTCGTGCAGGGCACCCATCGTCATGACGGTCGCGACCGTGCCACGCAGCGACTTGCGGGCCGGCAGCAGATCCTCCCGTGTGTGTGCGACGACCGGCCCGGACGCCACCGGGTTGTGCACCGAGGTGTTCATTCAGTCCTCTTCCGTGGTGAGCAGATCGAGCATGGGTTGCACGGACTCGGCGGGCATCGCGCGCCGCGCGGCGGTGCGCGCGGCCGTCGCCGTCGCGAGCGCCCGGTAGGCACGCCGAATGTCGTCGGGCTGGTCCCGGAGCGCTTGCAGATGGGCGCTCACGGTGCCCACGTCACCGCGTGCGACCGGCCCGGTGAGCGCACGGTCGCCACGCTGGAGGGTGTTCTCCAGTGCGGCTTCGAGCAACGGTCGAAGCAACCTGGCCGGATCGTCCACGCCGATGCCCCGCAACAGCTGCCCGGACTGCGCGACGATGGTGGTCAGGTGGTTCGCGGCGTGCGACAGCGCGGCGTGATAGGTCGCCCGGTCCTGGTCGGCCAGCCGGAACGGCTCTCCACCGAGGTCCAGCGCGAGGGCGTCGGCGACCAGATCCGCGCCCATCGAGGCGGTCACCGCGATCGGAGTGCCGACGATCCGGTCGACGTCGCCGGGTGCGCCGGTGAACGTCATGACCGGATGCAGCACGACAGCGTCTCCGCCTGCTTCGACGACCGGCTGCAGCACGTCCAGGCCACGCAGCCCGCTGGTGTGGACCGCGAGCCGTCCGCCGGCCCAGGCGCCCTGCGCGGCGAGCCCGGAGACCAGTGGCCCGATGGCGTCGTCCGGAACGGCCAGCAGCACGACGTCGGCCGCCGACACCACGTCCGGCACCTCACGCACGGGCACCCCGGCAAGCAGCGTCGCCGCACGCTCCCGCGACGCGTCACTGACGGCGCTGACCGCGACGATCTCGTGCCCTGCGGCACGCAACGCCGCCCCGAGCACCGACCCGACCCGGCCGGCGCCGACGACCCCGACGCGCAGGGTCGGACGTTCCAGTTGATTCACCCGGACGACGCTAGTCGACGCAGGCCGAAGCGGGACGAACCGGGGGACGCCGGTGCCGGCGGTGCACCTAGGGTGCAGGAATGGTGTGGCAGTCCTGGCGCTCGGCGTGGCACGAGGCGCTGTACGGCCCGGACGGCTTCTACCGTCAGCCCGTCGGCCCGGCAGGACATTTCGCGACCTCGGCACAGGGCATCCCGGGCGGCGGACGGCTGCTGGCGCGGGCCGTCGGCATCCTCGCCGAGCGGTCACGGTGCCGCCGGATCGTCGATGTCGGAGCGGGTCGTGGCGAGCTGCTCCGGGAGTTGTCGGCGCTGCAGACCGGGTGGGAGTTCACCGGTGTCGACGTGGTCGATCGACCGGACGGGCTGCCCGCAGATGTCGGTTGGCTGACCGCCCCCGGCGGAAGCACCCTGCCGGCGGCCCTGTGCGGACTGCAGGACACCCTCGTCCTCGCCCACGAATGGCTCGACGTCGTGCCGTGCTCGGTCGTCGAGTACGACGGCAGGGTATGGCGCGAGGTCGACGTGGACCCGTGCGGCGCGGAGCGCCTGGCCGGGCCGGCGCCCGAGACGGAATTGCTGTGGTTGGAACGGCATGGGCCCGCGAGCCCGAGGCACGGTGATCGTGCTGAAGTCGGCATCACCCGCGACGAGGCCTACCGGCAGCTGCGCGACCGGCTCCACAGCGGCATGCTCGTCGTCGTCGACTACGGCCACACGCGGGCCACGCGCCCGCGGTCGGGCACGCTCACCGGCTTCCGCCAGGGGATGCAATGCCTCCCGCTGCCCGACGGCAGCACCGACATCACCGCGCACGTGGCGATGGACACCCTCGGAGCCGGCGAACTGCTGCGTCAGCGCGACATTTTCGAGCAACTCGGGCTGCGGCCACAGCAGCCGGACATCGCATGGGCGAGCACGGACCCTCCGGCATACCTGCGAGCGCTCGCCGAGCGCAGCGGCTACACGCAGCTCACCGCGACAGGCGGCCTGGGCGACTTCTGGTGGGCGATCGACCGGATCGGTTGAGGCCTCAATTGCTCGGTCGAAAGGTGCTGATGATCTCCTCGAGGGTCTCGGTGGACAACTGCTTCGGGCCGTCGGTGATCCGCACCGCGACCAACTGGTAGGACTTGCCGCCCGAGGAGAAGGTCACCGTCCGCACCTCGTAGTGCTTGCCCTTGTCGCACTCGTCGGGTGCGCCCACCGGGGTGGTGATGGTGTATTCCAGTGCCGGGATGGTGCCCTGGTTGACCTTGATCTGCTTCGGGTCGGAGAGCTTGCCCTCCTGGGCGTGGGAGCCGTCCTCCTTGATCGCGAGGGCGTCGGCGAACTTCTGCGCCACGTCCGGCCCGGCATCCGACGGGTCGCGCTTGCCGATGTTGACCAGGCCGAGCCAGGCGATGTCGGCCGTCTTCTTCTGCGCGCAGTAGCCCTCGGCGAAGGCGGCCGGCGCCTTGGCGATGACGAGCGTTTTGCCGGTCTTCGGATCGCCGTACCCGCGCAACGTGTCGGTCGAATCGAGCGTCCAGTCGTCGCTCTTCGGCACGTCGAAGGCACCTCGGCCGTCGGTGGCCTGTTGCGCCTGCCAGCCGGCCTTGAGCGGCCGCGCACCCACACCCAACGTGGGGTTCACCCAGGTCGTCGCCTTCACCGGCGGGAGCGCACTGGTGGAACCCGAACCGGCCGCCTGCTTCGGGGAGTCGTCTCCGCGGGTGAACGCGAAGATCGCCACCGCAGCCACGATCAGCACGAGCGCGGCGGCCAGGCCGAACAGCACCTTGCCGCGGCCGCCACCCCCACCGCCCTGCTGAGGGACCTTGACGCCCTCACCCGACGCAGCGGAGAAGCGGTCGTAGTAGGAACTCTGCGGATTGTTCATGGTCGGACCCACAGTGGGCCCGGTCTCCCCCGTCGACCACGGCGGCGGTTGCGGCCCGTGACCACCGGTGGCCCAGGGTTGCTGTGGGCCACCAGTGACCCACGGCTGCTGTTGTCCACCGGTCCACTGACCGCCCGTGGCGCCGCCCGGAAGGCGATGACCCCCGCCGTGACCCCCGCCGTGACCCCCGCCGTGCCCCCCGGTCCCCTCGGCCGGCGGTTGATGCTGTCCACCCTGGCGGTCCGGCTGCTCCGGCCACTGGCCGTTCCCTTGATCGCTCACGGCTGCAGGCTACCTTTCGCGGTGTCCTCGGCGCCCTCGGTCAGTCTGGCCCGGTATGCCGCAACGGCCAGCCGATTACCGCAGCCCGCCTCGCAATACCGCTTGGAACGGTTGCGCGACAGGTCGACGAGCAGACCCTCGCAGTCCGGTGCCGCACACCGACGCAGCCGTCCGAGTTCGCCCGCCCGAACCAGGTCGACCATCGCCATCGCGAACTCGACCACCCAGCGGGAAGCGAGCGGCGCATCGGCCGGCGTCGCATGCAGGTGCCAGTCCCAATTGTCGTGCCGGACCAGTTGCGGCAGCGCCGACTCCCGGCGCAACAGGGCGTTGACCCCCTCGACGACGACCGTCTCGTCGTCGGTCCACAGCGCTCGGATCTCCGGCCGGATCGCACGGATCGCGGCGCGTTCGGCGTCGTCTCCGACGACCGGGCCACTCCACTCCCAGGTGTGCACGAAATCCAGGTAGGACTGTGGCTCCAGCAACGGGTCGGGTTCCTCGACCGCGGTGTTCGCCAACGTTGCGGCGCTGGTCAGCGCCACGCGCGTGTCATGGGCAAAAAGCATTTTGACTCCTGTCTGCACCACACCCTACGATCAGTGTCTGTCATGGGCAAACCATCAGATTGCTCATGACTCGCAGATCCGCTGCGCGACACCGCACGCTGCACCACCACCGACATACCCATCGATCAGCTCCAGGGAGGTTCACGTGACCACCGACGTCGTGACGACCCAAGGCGTTCCCGCCGGATTCGGGCCGACCGCGCGACCCGCCGGTCCCGGCGTCGGCACCATCGGCGTCGCGCTCGCCTCCGCCGCTGCGTTCGGCACGTCGGGAAGCTTCGCCACGGCACTGCTCCAGGCCGGCTGGACGCCGGGTGCCGCGGTGACGGCACGCATCGGCCTGGCCGCCCTGGTGCTGGCACCGCCCACGGTCTTCTCGCTGCGCGGCCGTCGCGGGCTGCTGCGACGCAAGGCGCTGCCGATCGTGCTCTACGGCCTCACCGGTGTCGCCGGTTGCCAGCTCGCCTACTTCTACGCCGTGCAGCATCTGTCGGTCGGTGTCGCGCTGATGCTCGAATACCTCTCCCCCGTGCTGCTGGTGCTCGGCTTCTGGGCCTGGACCAGGCAGCGCCCCGCTGTCGCCACACTCGTGGGCACCGTGATCTGCATCGGTGGGCTGATGCTGGTGCTGGACATCTTCGGCGACGCGCACCTGTCGCTCACCGGAGTGTTGTGGGGCCTCGGTGCTGCGCTCGGATCCGCCGGCTATTTCATCATCGCCGGGCGAGCCGACGACGAGTTGCCCCCGCTCGCCCTCGCCGGAGCCGGTATGGCGGCCGGCGCCGTCTCCCTCGGCGCGCTGGGTGTCGTCGGCATACTCCCGATGCACGCGAGCACCCAGGAGGCGACGGTCACCGGCAGACAGCTGCCCTTCTGGATCCCGCTGATCGCGCTAGCCGTCATCTCCACGGCATTCGCCTACCTCACCGGCGTGGTCGCGGCGCGCGGATTGGGCCGGACGGTGGCGTCCTTCGTCGCGCTCGCCGAGGTGCTCTTCTCCGTGCTCTTCGCCTGGCTGTTGCTCGGCCAGTTGCCGCTGCTGATCCAGTTGCTGGGCGGTGTGCTGATCGTCGGAGGTGTCGTGCTGGTGCGACTCGGCGAGCTGCGACGTCGCTGACCGATGCCTTTGGCAGACTGACCGCATGCCAGAACGCGAGCTCACCGTCGGAGTAGGTGCCGGTGGTCTCGCGACCGCCGACATGGTGCTCAACATCGGACCGCAGCACCCGGCCACGCACGGGGTGCTGCGGCTGCGCATCACCCTCGACGGCGAGCGCATCAGATCCGCCGAACCGATCGTCGGTTACATGCACCGCGGCGCCGAGAAGCTCTTCGAGGTGCGCGACTACCGGCAGATCATGGTGCTGGCCAACCGGCACGACTGGTTGTCCGCCTTCTGCAACGAGATCGGCGTCGCGCTCATCGCCGAGCGGATGCTCGGCATGGACGTCCCCGAACGCGCCACCTGGACGCGCACCCTGTTGAGCGAACTCAATCGGGTGCTCAACCACCTGATGTTCCTCGGGTCCTATCCACTCGAGCTCGGCGCGATCACCCCGATCTTCTACTCCTTCCGCGAACGGGAGGACCTGCAGAACGTCATGGAGGAGATCTCCGGCGGACGGATGCACTACATGTTCGGCCGGGTGGGCGGCCTACGTGACGACCTGCCGGCCGGTTGGCTCGGCCGGGTGAGCCGGACCATCGAGCTGGTGCGCGGCCGGCTCCCGGACCTGGAAAGCCTGTTGATCGGCAACGAGATCCTGCACGCACGCACTCGCGGTGTCGGCGTGCTGGATGCGAAGACCGTTGCGGCATACGGCATCTCCGGGCCGATCGCCCGCGCCTCCGGCGTCGACGTCGACCTGCGGCGCGACCAGCCCTACCTCAACTACGCCGAACTCTTCGCGCCCGGCGGCCCCGGACGGGTGGTCACCCGGACCGAAGGCGATTGCCTCGCCCGGCTGGAGGTGCTGCTCGAGCAGGTGCACGTGTCGCTGGACATCGCGCAGGTCTGCGTCGACAAGCTCGCCAGCATGCCCGCCGGACCGGTGAACGTGAAGTTGCCCAAGGTGCTCTAGGTGCCGGAGGGCACCGATTACCTGGCGACCGAGAACCCCCTCGGCTTCAACGGCTACTACCTGGTCTCACGCGGGGACAAGACTCCGTGGCGGCTGAAGCTGCGGTCGGCCTCGTTCAACAACATCCAGGTGCTCGGTGAACTGCTGCCTGGCAATCTGCTGTCGGACATGGTCGCAATCCTCGGCTCGATGTTCTTCGTCGTCGGGGACATCGACAAGTGACCGGGCCGCTGGTCTCGATACGTTCCCCGGCTGCGCTCCTCCACTACCCTTCGATACGCCCGCTCATCCCTCGCGGGCTACTCAGGACGACGCTCGACCGACGCGTGGCTCAGGCCCCGCGGATGAGGCGGTCGCCATACACGTCCTCGAGCTTCTGGTTGCGCTCGTGGCCGCCGGGCACGTTGGCGGAGATGTAGACCGGGGGCTCGGCGTTCTGCGCGAGCTTCTCGATGGTGCCCAGGGTCAGCAGCTGGGCGATGAACGCCGCCGTGAGCGAGGAGACCGCACCGGCGCCGTTGCCGTCGACCTCCATCGTCGTGTCTCCGTATGGCGCCAGGTTGTCGATCACCACATCGGCGATCTCGCTGAGACGCTTCCCGCTCGGGTGCTTCGGCTCCACTGCGGCGGTGTGCTCCAGGCTGGTCACGGCGATGACTGGGTGGCCGTGTTCCTTTGCGGCCAAGGCGAATCCGACGATCGAGCCGTTGACGCCGGAGTTCGAGGCGATGACGACGACGTCCTGCGGCGACGCCGGCACGAGCGCCCACAGCTTCTGCGCGATCTGCGGGTCGCGCTCGAGCAGACTGCTGCCGAGCATCGATCGGTCCTCGTCCCCGCGCAGCACCAGATCGCGCAGCGCGATCTTGTTCGTCGGGATGAGTCCGCCGGCCCGGCCGGCGAGCTCCATCGCGAACGCCTCGGAGTGCCCGGTGCCGAAGACGTGCACGACACCGTTGTCCGCGATCGAGTCGGCCAGCAGGGCGATCGCCGGGTCCAGTCCGCCGCTCTCGGCGAGTGCGGTGATGCGCTCCAGGCGGCTGGTGGTCTGTGCGAGGAAGTCGGCGGCGACACTGCGCGAACTGCTCATCTGTTGGCTCCAGAAGGGGTGACGAGGACACCTCGGTCGAGGCCTCTTGATCGTACGGCGTGCAGGTCGCCGCGGCGGTCACCGGCGCCCCGACGTCGATGGCCGGCGTCACGTCCACCACCCCGCTACGACCTCAACGCTTGCGGACCGTCGCCAGCAGCTCCGGATCTGCCCGCAGATCGATGCGGTGCACCAGCCCCTCGTCGATCGTGAAGTCGAACGCGACCTTGTACTCGCCACGGTGCAGCCAGGCAAGTCCCGCACGGTCCCCGATGAACACCGGGAACGCGGTCTTCGCCCCGCCGTTGAGCAACTGCACGGCTTGCGCACGACCGGCCAACCGTGGTGTGCCGAGCGCGACCGCGGCGGAGTCGGCGCCTTCGATCACGACATCCGGGGCCAGCAGCCCGAGCAGCGTGTCCAGGTCACCTCCCTTGGCGGCATACAGGAAGGCGTCGACCACCGCGGCGCGGTCGATGCGCTCGGCCGGCGACTCGTGGGACGCCTCACCCGCGACCTTGCCGCGCGCGCGAGAAGCCAGCTTGCGGGCAGCGACGGGTGACGTCCCGAGGATGGTGGCGACGGTCGGGAAGTCCACCGCGAAGCTGTCGTGCAGCACGAAGGCGACACGCTCGGAGGGGCTCAGGCGGTCGAGGACGACCTGCAGCGCGCTACCCACCGAGTCGGCGAGCACGACGTCGTCCACCGGGTCCGGCGCCGTCTCGTCGAGATCGAGGTCCTCCTCGGGTTCGGGCAACTTGCTGCGCAACCGGTCCAGGCACAGACGCGTCGTGACCGTGGTCAGCCAGCCCGGCAGGTTGTCGATCACAACTTCGTTGTGCGCCAAGCGGATCCAGGCGTTCTGCACGACGTCCTCGGCCTCCGCGTGATCACCGAGCAGACGCTCGGCGATCCGCGCCAGCCGAGGACGCTCCGCCTCGAACGCGGCCGTCTGATCGTCCACCCCGGCACCCATGTCCGCCAGTCCATCACACCTGCACCCGCCGCGGTCACACTTGCGCGCAGCTGCTCGTCATCACAGTGACGCACCGATGTGCGCCACCACTGCCGAAGAGAGGAACTCACGATGGGCAACTTCCGAACCGTCCTGCTCCCCACCCAGGACCTCGCCGCATCACGCGCGCTCTACATCGAATTGCTGGGTGTGCAACCGAGCGCCGACTCCGACTACTACGTCGGCTTCGACGTCGACGGCCAGCAGATCGGTCTGGTGCCCGGCAACACGGCGGTGCAGCCCAATCTGCATGTCGACGACCTGGAGGCGTCGATGAAGCTGGTCACCGATGCCGGCGGCTCGGTCGTCGACGAGCCGCGCGAGGTCGGCGGTGGTCGACGCGTCGCCGTCATACAGGACCCGTCCGGTGCGCGCTTCGGCCTGATCCACGACGCAAGCTGACCGGGCTCCTCTCCACCGAGCGGACACCATACGCATCGAGCGGACACGTCATTGACGGGTTGAAGGCGGGAATGACGTGTCCGCTGAGTGTGTTTGTGTCCGCTCGGTGAATGGGGCGCGGGCGGGCGGACGAGCGGTGGTGCCGCGCCTACCCGAGGTGCGAGGAGTCGAGGAGGAGATCACGGTGCCAGCTCTCCGTCTTGTATGACGTCAACCAGCCCAGCGAGGTGTAGAGCCCGTCGGCCCCTGTCGGTGAGTCCGCATCGACCTCGAGACCGACGCGGTTGCAACCGGATTCGAGCGCGTCACGGATCACGGTGTGCAGCAACGCCTTGGCGACACCGCGACCGCGCGACCGGCGGTGGACCCCGATGTAGTCGATGTAGCTGCCCAGGGCACCGGAGGCGTCCGCCGGGATGATCGTCCCGACCACGGCTCCGCCGGGCAGCAGCCGTCCGTCGGTCTCGACCTCGGCCAGCCACCAGTGGTCCCAGCGGTGTCCGGGGTCTTCCCGCAGCCGCTGGACGAACTCCGGGAAGCTCTCCCGGTAGGAGTTGAAGTGGTCGGCGAAGGACTGCTCCAGGACCAGGTGCACCGCCTGCAGGTCCGCCGCGACCGGGGTGCCGTCGTCGTGCAGCGCGATGCGACGCACGGCGACGCCTTCCCGAGGACCCGGCAGCGCGGCGTCCTCGGCGGTCACCGGCCGGCTCATCTGCAGCCAGGTCCGGGCCAGACGGAAACCGGCCGCGGCGAGCCAGCGCTGCTGGCGGTCGTCCCCGGCATACGCACCGGAGTCCAGCTGGGTGCTGCTCAGGCCACGCACCCTCATCATGGTGCGGGCTTCCTCGCGCGCCCAGTCGAGGAGCCCGGCGGCGAGCTCGTCCGGAACGGCAGGACGTGCGGTGACCTCCACGACGGTGCGCCCGGCGGCACGGTCGTGCACGACCACCCAGGCGACGGCGACTCCGCCGGCGTCACGCACCAGCGCCTGTCGCCGCGTCCACGATCCGACGCCGGCGACGTTCGAGGCCACCATGTCCGGGTCGACCGAGCTGCTGCCGTGCGCGGCGCGCTGATGCGCGGCCAGCAAGGCGATGATGTCCGGGACGTCCGGCAAGTCCGGGACGCTGGTGACGAAACCCGGCGGGACCGCGGGCATGGGCAGGATCGGTTCGCTCACGGCATACAGTCAAGCGCACCGTGCGCCTCACGCACGCAGCGAACCGCCTGGTGAGTTGTCGTCGTCGTCCTTGTCCTGGGGGATCCGGCACCAACCCTGCACCACCAGACCGACGACGACGGCGAGGACCGATCCGACGAAGAGCACGATCGCCTGGATCATCCCGCCGAGAGCGCTGCCGGCGTCCAGCCGTCCCAGCTCGGTCAGCGCGAACGCCCCGAACCAACCGGCGAACATGGCGCCGGCCAGCACCCAGGCCTGCGCCGCGACGAGTGCGCGCCGGGCCTTCTGCGGGGAGGGGGGCCGGGTGGAGGTGCCGTGCAGGTAGGCGCGCACCTCCCAGCGGGCCGACAGCACCGCGAACGACAACAACACCAGCGTGACCAGCAGGAACCACGACATGTGCGGCAGCCCGTGCCCGTGCGCCGTCGTCCATCGCAGCACTCCGTAACTGATCAGCAGCACGACGACGCCGACACCGGCCGCGTGCCGCCAGGTGAGCCCGGACTCGTTCACAATGGCCGCCACTGCGGGCCGACGCGTATGCCGATAGTGTCCGCCGCACGCAGGAGGCCGGCCACCGGCACGATCTTGGGTCCGACACGCAGCCGGGCCTGCGGATCCGCCGCGAGCCACGGCGCGAGCACGAACGCGCGCTCGTGGGCACGGGGGTGCGGCAGGGTGAGCGCATCGGTCTCGACACGGAGGTCGGTGTCCGCGGCCGGATCGCCGACCTGGATCAGGTCGAGGTCCAAGGTGCGGGCGCCCCACCGGATCTCACGGGTGCGTCCTCGGCCTGCCTCGATCTCGTGCAAGCGGTCGAGCAGCGTCCACGGCGCCAGTCGCGTCGTCCCGACCGCGACCGCGTTGAGGTAGTCCGGCTGTTGCGGTCCGCCGACCGGGTCGGTCTCGAAAAGGCCGCTGACCTCGATCAGTTCCAGCCCCTCCACGCGACCGAGTGCCCGCACCGCGGACGCCAGTGTCGCGACCCGGTCACCGAGGTTGGCGCCCAGCGCGATGACCACGGGCCGATGCTGTTCACGACGGATCGACACCGCCGGACCGGAGAGCCCGATCGGCGAGAAGTCCACTCCCGCAGGGGCATCCGGTTTGTGCACGGTCACCTCGACGGCCTCAGCGGCAGGCCGAGCGAGCACAGACTCGGCGATCTGTTCGGCGAGGTGCTCGATGAGGTCGACGGGTGGCTGCAGCAGGATCCGCTCGGCGTCCTGGGCGACGTCCGCATAGCTGATCGTGCGGGCCAGGTCGTCGGTGGCGCCGGCCGCGGAGAGGTCGCACTCGATCACGATGTCGACGAAGAACCGCTGCGGCTCACGCTTCTCGTGCGCGAGCACACCGTGCGGTGTCGTGACGGCCAGCCGGGTGAGGGTGATCCGGTCCGTCATCCGCGGGCCTCGCGGAGATGTGTGACGACGTCGCACGCGGCGAACGTCGAACGCACGTCGTGCACGCGGATGGCCCAGACCTGCGCCTGCGCCAGCACCACGGACACCGCGGCAGTCGCGAAGTCGCGCTGCTCGGCGGGCACCGGCCCACCGTCGGGGCTGCCCATCCGAGCGAGGAACGACTTGCGCGACGCACCGACGAGCACCGGCAGCTGCATCTGCTGGAATGCCGAAAGATGCTGCAGCAGAACCCAGTTCTGGTCGGCAGTCTTGGCGAACCCCAACCCGGGATCGATGACGATCTGCTCCCGCGACACGCCGGCGTCCAGTGCCGCGCCGACCTGATCGGCGAGCTCGCGGCATACATCCGCGGTGACGTCGTCATAGATCGCGCGCGACTGCATGTCGTGGCTGTGCCCGCGCCAGTGCATCACGACGAATCCGGCACCGGTCCGCGCGGCGACGACGGCCATCTGCGGGTCGGCCAATCCACCGCTCACGTCGTTGATGATCCGCGCACCCGCAGCGACGGCGGACTCGGCGACCTCGGCACGCATCGTGTCGACGGAGATCCACGCCCCGGCTTCGGCCAGCCCTTCCACGACGGGTATGACGCGCGCCAACTCCTCCTGCACCGTCGGCCGCTGCGCGCCCGGACGGGTCGACTCACCACCGATGTCGATGATGTCCGCGCCCTGCGCGACGAGCTCGCGCCCGTGCGTGATCGCCGCTGCGGCGTCGAAGTAGCGGCCGCCGTCGGAGAAGGAGTCGGGGGTGACGTTGACGACCCCCATGACCAGTGGCCGGTCGGCGGGACGGTGCGGCAACACGGAATTCGCTGCCGCAGTCATCAGCGTCGGCTCTGGGCGTTGATCAGGCTCATCGCCTCGGCGCGCGTGGCGGCATTGGTCAGCTGCCCGCGGACCGCGGAGGTGATGGTCATGGCTCCTGGTTTGCGTACGCCGCGCATCGACATACACAGATGCTCGCACTCCACGACGACCAGTACGCCCTGGGCGTGGAGGTGTTCGACGAGCGCGTCGGCGATCTGGGAGGTCAGCCGCTCCTGCACCTGCGGCCGCTTGGCGAAGACGTCCACCAGCCGGGCGATCTTGGACAGGCCGGTGACGCGGCCGTCGGCCGCCGGGATGTAGCCCACGTGCGCGACGCCGTGGAACGGCACCAGATGGTGCTCGCACGTCGAGTAGACCTCGATGTCGCGGACGATGACCAGCTCGGAGTGGTCGACGTCGAAGGTGCGGCTCAGTGCCTCCTGTGGCGTCTGCCAGAGCCCGGCGAACGTCTCCGCGTAGGCCCGCGCGACCCGGCCGGGGGTGTCCTTCAGGCCCTCCCGGTCGGGGTCCTCGCCGACGGCGAGCAGCAGCTCGCGCACCGCGGCTGCTGCTCGCTCCAGATCAATCTTCGGTGGGGTCGACATACCCGCCATCCGGCACCTCGACGACCGCCTCTGGCGGATGCACCTGACCGGCCTGCTGCCGGTCCTCCTTGTCCAGGTCGACACCGCGGGACAGCGCCTCACGCTCGGCCGGGGTCAGCACCGGGGGCCGGTCGCTGACGTTGCGGCGGTCGCTGGACAACCACACCTTGCGCCGGGGGCGCGTGTGCACGTCCTTGAAGACCTCCTCCAGCTGGTGCACGTTGAGCGTCTCCTTCTCGAGTAGCTCGAGCACCAGGTTGTCCAGGATGTCGCGGTTGTCGTTGAGGGCGTACCAGGCCTCGTCGTGGGCGGCCTCGATCAGCCGGCGCACCTCCTCGTCGACGACGCCGGCGAGCTCCTCGGAGTAGTCGCGCTCGTGGCCCATGTCACGGCCGAGGAACACCTCGGAGTTGCCGGAGCCGAGCTTGATCGCGCCGACCCGCTCGCTCATGCCGAACTGGGTGACCATCTTGCGCGCCAGGCCGGTCGCCTTCTCGATGTCGTTGGCGGCGCCGGTGCTCGGGTCGTGGAAGACGATCTCCTCGGCGACACGGCCACCGAGCGCATAGGCCAGCTGGTCCAGCAGCTCGTTGCGGGTCGTGGAGTACTTGTCGTCGACCGGCAGCACCATCGTGTAACCGAGGGCGCGGCCACGCGGCAGGATGGTGATCTTGCTGACCGGGTCGGTGTGGTTGAGCGCCGCGGCGACCAGGGCGTGCCCGCCCTCGTGGTATGCCGTGATCTTGCGCTCCTTGGCGCTCATCACGCGGGTCTTCTTCTGCGGGCCGGCCATGACCCGGTCGATCGCCTCGTCGAGGGCGCGGTTGTCGATGACCTGCGCGTTGGAGCGCGCCGTCAGCAGGGCGGCCTCGTTGAGGACGTTGGCCAGGTCGGCGCCGGAGAAACCGGGCGTACGACGGGCGACCTGCAGCAGGTCGATGTCCTTGGCCATCGGCTTGCCCTTGGCGTGCACCTGCAGGATGGGGTGGCGCCCGCCCTTGTCGGGGGCCTCGACCGCGATCTGCCGGTCGAAACGGCCCGGGCGCAGCAGCGCCGGGTCGAGGATGTCGGGCCGGTTGGTCGCGGCGATCAGGATGACGTTGGTCTTGACGTCGAAGCCGTCCATCTCGACCAGCAGCTGGTTGAGGGTCTGCTCGCGCTCGTCGTGGCCGCCGCCGAGACCGGCGCCACGGTGCCGGCCCACCGCGTCGATCTCGTCGACGAAGATGATGGCCGGGGCGTTGGACTTGGCCTTCTCGAAGAGGTCCCGGACACGGCTGGCACCGACGCCGACGAACATCTCCACGAAGT
>NZ_JBQCGS010000065.1:0-5879 GCF_051955415.1 Flexivirga sp. | reverse complement strand
CTGTCATGAGCGCATCCGCGGTGGTTCCCGGCCCACGGTCGGCCCTCGACGAGGGCACGCTGCACGACCTCTGCGTCGACGGTGCCCAGGTGCTGCTGCCGCGTCTCGTCGCGCAGCCTGCGCCGCCGTCGTCGTCCGGGCGGTCGACCCTCGAGGTGCCGGACGACGCCCGGCACCTGCTCGACGAGCTGCCGGCGTACGGCACCTGAGACGCGCACGAGGCCGGCCCCCGAAGGGACCGGCCTCGTGTCATGTCGCGTCCGGCGCGACCAGCGGCTCAGCTGAAGCTGTCACCGCAGGCGCAGGAGCTGCCCGCGTTGGGGTTGTCGATGGTGAAGCCCTGCTTCTCGATGGTGTCGGCGAAGTCGATCGTGGCGCCGTCCAGGTAGGGGGCGCTCATGCGGTCGACGACGACCTCGACACCGCCGAAGTCGCGCACCAGGTCACCGTCGAGCGTGCGCTCGTCGAAGTAGAGCTGGTAGATCAGGCCCGAGCAACCGCCGGGCTGCACGCCGACCCGCAGGCGCAGGTCGTCGCGGCCTTCTTGTTCGAGCAGGCTCTTGACCTTGGACGCGGCGACGTCGGTCAGCTCGACGTTGTGGGTCTCGGTGGTCGAAGAAGCGTTGGTGTCGACGCTCATGGCATCAAGTCCTTCTCGTTGCGGTCGAACGGATGACGGTCAGCAGCTGCAACACGGTGCCGGCCGGTCTTGTTCCCAGCGTGTCCACATGGGTTGCTGTGTCTCCAGGGTACGTCCTGATTCTCAGGTTGCCGACCAGGTGCCCGCGACCCGCCGCGCCAGCGCGGTGACGGCGGGCAGGTGGTCCAGGGTGGCGGCCCGCCGCAGGCTGTGGGCGTCCAGGAGCGGGTATGCCGCGGAAGCGCCGAGGGACATGGTCTCGCGGCGCCCGACGTCGACGCGTTCGGCGAGCACGATGGCCGGTGTCGCCGCGGCGGCCGCCGCCTGCACTGCGGTCGCGACGGTGTCGTGGGCGAGGCTGCGCCAGTCGAAGATGCGGGTGCCGACGACGACGAGGTCCGCTGCGGCCACGTGGCCGGCGAGATCGACGGTCTCGCCGAACAGGTCGGCGCCGGATCGCAGTTGTGCACCGAGGACGGACAGCGCGAATCCGACGCCTCCGCCGGCGCCGCTGCCCGGGTCCCGGTAGAGGGCGTGCACCGTGCCGGTCAGCAGGTCCTTCGGCGGCGGCACGATGCGGCATACCCGCGCGGCGAACTCACCGATGCGGCGCTCGTTGTCCTGGGCCTCTTGCCCGGTCCAGCCGAGCGTGTCGACCGCGGCAGCCGAGGCGCCCTGCAGTCCGAGCAGCGCGATGTCCTCGCGGTATGCCGCCACGAGCTGGAGCGACCGGGCGCGTTCGACGGCGCGCGGGAGGGCCACCTCGAGGTCGTCACTGCCACCGAGCGTGCGCAGCAGGCCGGCCCCACCGTCGACGGCTGCGGCATCGCCGACGCCGACGACGACGCGCCGAGCACCCTCCTGGATGAGTTCGGCGAGCGCCGCACCGAGCGGCGCGGAGTCGGCTCCATCGAGCAGCCGGGCGCCGTCGAGGTAGTGCACTCCGTTCGCGCGCAGCAGTGTGTCACCGTGCGCCGGCGGGGTGTGCGCGTCGAGCGACCGGGCCAGGGCGGCGACGAAGCCGGCTCCCCCGGACGAGAAGGGCAGCTGCACGATGGTGGTCTCCGGCCGCCGGTCCCGCCAGCCCCGCCCGATGGCGGCGGTGATGTCGCCGGCGGGCAGATGGTCCCAGTGGTCACTGCAGATGACAACGCGCACCGGACCATTGTGACGGCCGCGGGTCGGGGTCAGCCGAGCAGGAGGCGAGCACCTGCCACGAGCGCCCCGAGTGACACCAGCAGCATCAGGGACCACCAGAGCGCACCGGAGACGCCGGTGATGCGGGCGAGCTGATCGGGGTCGGACCGCCGTGCCGTGCCGGCCCGGCGGCTGCGTTGCAGGTCGACGAGCGACCACGGCCCGGCCAGCAGCAGGAACCAGCCGATCAGCTGTGCGACCGCGGTCTGCGCCGTCGGGCCGAGCCAGCGGGTCACGGCGAAGAGGGCCACGCCGCTGGCCAGCACGACCCAGAGTCCGTAGAGATTGCGGATCTGCAGCAGGAGCAGGGCGAGCGCGACCAGCAGCAGCCAGAGCGTGCCGATCGCGTGACCCCGGTGCACGCCCAGCGTCACCAGCAGCCCGAGGACGGCCGGCCCGACATACCCGGCGAGGAGGGTCAGCACCATCCCGACGCCGGTGGGGCGTCCCTTGGAGACGGTGAGGCCGGAGCTGTCCGAGTGCAGCCGTATGCCGGCCAGGCGGCGTCCGGCGAGCAGGGCGACCAGCCCGTGCGCGCCCTCGTGGACGACCGTGACGAGGTGCCGGCTGAGGCGCCATACCGGAGCCCAGACGATGCAGGCGAGCGCGAGCACCGCCAGCGCCAGCGTGACCCGCAGGTCCGGTGCCGGTGTCGTCGCGGTCACCCGCTGCCACCACTGGTCCATGACTACCCAACGAACGTCGTCACGGAATCACGCCGGCGCGGGAGCGCCGGGGCGCACGGTCTCCAGCCACAGGTCGGCGTAGCGGCGGGCATCGACCTCGAGGGCGACGTCGATGACGGCGTCGGCACGGCCGTGCGGGTCATGGGCCAGGTCGCCGGTCCAGTCGCGCATTTCGACGATCGTCCGGCCCCGCGACCAGGTGCCGGCGAGTTCGACCCGCACCGGCAGCGGAGTGGTGCCGGTCCCAGCCGGGTCGATGACTGCGCACACCGCACCCGCGTCGCCGATGGTTGCCTGCTCGGCTCCGAAGCGGTCGCACTGGAACCCGACCAGTTCGCCGGCGAGCCGTGCCACGTCGTCCCCGGCGGCGATCAGGCTGCGGGCCTGGTCACGTGTCACCGTGGGGTCGTAGAAGACGTCGAGGCCGTACATCGTCACCGGTATGCCGAGATCGGCCGCCGTCTCGAGCACGATCGCCGTCGCCTCGGGATCGTGGAAGACGTTGAACTCCGCCGACGCCGTGGCATTGCCGCGCTGTGCGGCGCCGCCCATGAAGACGATCCGTTCCAGGCGACGCAACGCCGAGGGATGGGTCCTGGCCAGCAGCGCGATGTTGGTCATCGGCGCGGTGGGCACCAGGGTGACTGGTTCGGGCGAGGCGTCGAGGACGTCCCGCAGCAACTGCACCGCATGACGTGGGTCCGGGTCACGTGTGGATCGCGCCCAGCCCAGGTCCCCCATGCCGTCGTCTCCGTGGACGTGCCGGGCGTGGACGGCCCGCTCGATCAACGGTCGCTCCGCGCCGCGGCCGACCACGACGTCGTCACGGCCGGCGATCTCGAGCACTGCCAGCGTGTTGCGGGTAACCTGATCGACGTCGGTGTTGCCGCCGACGCAGGTGACGGCACGCAGGTCGATCGCCGGGTGCAAGGCGGCCAGCAACAGTGCGCATGCGTCGTCGACGCCGGTGTCCACGTCCATGACGACAGGGATGCTCCGCATGGGACGACGGTAGCGCCGGCGTCAGTGCTTCAGCTGACCATCCGCTCCCACGGCCGGGTTGCTGGCCTCGGGCACGCGTTCGGCCGGTGCGATCGGGCCAGGTGGTGTGCCGTCTCCGAACGGCGAACCACCGAGGGATGCCCGGTCGTGCGGCTCCATCCAGTTGGTCAGGTCCGGACCGGCCGGCACGATGCCGGTCGGGTTCACGTCCCGGTGCACCTCGTAGTAGTGGTGCTTGATCTGCACGAAGTCGACGGTGTCGCCGAAGCCGGGCGTCTGGAACAGGTCCCGCGCGTACGCCCAGAGTGCGTCGAACTCGTCCAGTTTCTGCCGGTTGCACTTGAAGTGCCCGTGATAGACGGGGTCGAAGCGCACGAGCGTGGTGAACAACCGCACGTCCGCGCACGTGAGCTGCTCGCCCATCAGGTAGCGCCGGTCGGTGAGGCGTTCCTCCAGCCAGTCCAGCGCCGTGAAGAGGCGGTCGTATGCCGCGTCATACGCCTCCTGAGTGCCGGCGAAGCCGCACCGGTAGACGCCGTTGTTGACCTCGGTGTAGATGCGCTGCATCACCGGGCCCATCTCCTCGCGCAGCGCCTCCGGCCACAGATCGGGTGCACCCTCGCGCTGGAAGTCGGTCCATTCGGTCGCGAAATCCAGGGTCATCTGGGCGAAGTCGTTGGTGACCACTGCCCCGCTGGGCACGTCGACCATCGCCGGGACGGTGATGCCGCGTGGGTAGCCCGGGAAGCGCTTGTCGTAGGCATCCTTCAGCCGCGGGATCCGCAACACCGGGTCGAGGCCGCCCTCGTCCAGATCGAAGGTCCAGCTGTCGGAGTCGTGTGTCGGGCCGCACAGGCCGAGCGAGATCGCGTCCTCCAGGCCGAGCAGCCGGCGCACCATGATGGCCCGGCTGGCCCACGGACACGCCCGCGCGGCAACGAGTCGGTAGCGACCGGGCTGGACCGGCCACTGCTCGCTGTCGCGCGTGATGCGGTCGTTGATGTAGCGCGTGTCGCGCTCGAAGGTCGGTTCGACGTAGCTGCCCTGTGCCATGTGTTTCTCCTATGTCAAGCCGCGGCCGGTAGGGCCGGGGTTTGACGGTTGTTGTGGTCTGTTGTCAGGAGGTTGAAGATGACGCGGGCGAGGCGTCGTTTGAGGCAGCGCAGTGCTTCGGTCTTGGATTTGCCCTCGGCGAGCTTCTTCTCGTAATAGGCGTTCCCGAGGGTGTCGGGCATCCGTGCCTGGGTGATCGCGACGCGGTGGATCGCGCAGTTGATCTGCCGATTGCCTGCGCGGGTCATCCGTACCCGCCCGGCGGTGTTGCCTGACCAGACCGGGATCGGCGCGATCCCGGCATGGCGCGCGAACTGGGCCTCAGTGGTGAAGCGGGTGATGCCGGCGGACTCACCCAGCAGCTTGGCCGCGGACAGCTCACCGCACCCGGGCAACCCCAGCAGCGTGGGTACCTCGCGGCGGACCAGCGCACGCAGGCGCTTGTCGAACTCCTTGATCCGGGCCGTCAACGCGATGATGTCGTCCAGCTCGTCCAACGCCATTTCCGCGACCACACCATCGAGGGTGATCAGCCAGGCACGTAGCGCCTGCTGGTGCCTGGCCAGGTCCAGCGACCGCGGCTTGGGAGCGTGGTCGGGGTCGAGTTCGTGCACTCGCCACAACAGGCTATTGATCGTGCGAGTCCTAGTGCCTACCAACGTTTCTCGCCGGTCCACCAACAGTTTCGCTTCCCGCGACACCTCGTCGTGCGAAGCGACCGGTAGCGACGGCTCACGTAGGTACGCCCGGGCGACCGCCAACGCGTCGATCGGGTCGGACTTGCCCCGGGTACGGGCCACTCGTCGTTGCTCGGCCATCATCTTCGGCGGCACCCGCACCACCTGCTGACCGGCGGACAGCAGGTCACGCTCGAGCCGGGCCGACAGGTGGCGGCAGTCCTCGATCGCCCAGGTCAGCTCGTCCCCGAACTGACCCCGGGCCCATCCCAGCGCCTTCGCGTGGCCCTTGCCCGTGGCCGCGACGGTCAGCTGTCCGACCTGTTTGCCGACCTCGTTCACTGCGACGAATGTGTGCGTGTGCTTGTGGACATCGGCTCCAACAACAACCATGGTGGTTGCCTCCTTCACTGGTGAAGTGACTGGACGGTTGGGCCGGTCGGCGGACACATCTCAGTGGGGGCGATGCCACGCTCCTATCAAGTCACGCCGGCCGGCTCCTTCACACCCGGTGCCGGCAAAACGTATGTTCATCAACCCGAAGGCGACACCGACGTTACGAGCCAGACACCAGGTGCTCAGGATCCAACCACCGCGAGAGCGGCAACATCACCCTGACACTGA
>NZ_JBQCGS010000064.1:0-50634 GCF_051955415.1 Flexivirga sp. | reverse complement strand
GGCCTGCGGATGCCGGACGAGGTCTTCGCCTCGCTCGCACGGACCATGCAGCACGGCCGCGACATCCTCACCGCGGGCCTGCGCGATGCCGGCCTGCCGGTCAGCTGCGCCCAGGGCACCTACTTCGTGGTGGCCGACCTGGGCGCCCTCGGCGCGACGGACGCGGTGGACTTCTGCTGGCGGATGCCGGAGCTGTGCGGCGTTGTCGGCGTGCCGGTCTCGGTGTTCTGCGACGACGCGGACATCGCACGCACGCTGGTCCGGTTCGCGTTCTGCAAGCAGCCGCAGGTGCTCACCGAGGCCGCGACCCGCGTGGCCTCGCTCGGTTCACGCTGACCCGCCTCCACATCCCCCGGTGCTGCGCCGGTTCGTCCACAGGTGGACGGTCGGCGACGCACACCGGCCGCGCACCCGCCGCATTCTGCTCGTATGACGACAGGCTGGCCGGGTGTGATCGCGTTCGCGAGTGCTGTGGCGGCGGCGTTCGGCGGGTCGGCGCAACCGGCGCCGACCGGCACCTTCGGCTGGCCGTTGCGACCCCGGCCCGCCGTGGTGCATCCCTTCGACGCGCCACCGGAGCCGTGGGCCGCCGGGCACCGGGGCGTCGACCTGCAGGGCACGCAGGGACAACCCGTGCTGGCCGCGGGTGCGGGGACCGTGTCGTTCTCGGGCGTCATCGCCGGGCGGGGAGTCGTCGCCATACAACATCCGGACGGCAGGCGCACCACGTACGAGCCGGTGGACGACCGTGACCCGAAGGGCACGGTGGAAGCCCGGGGCGAGCCGATCGGCTCGCTGGCCGCGGGCGGCCACTGCGGCACGACGCCGTGCCTGCACTGGGGACTGCTGGTCGGTGCGGACACCTACCGGGATCCGCTGACGCTGGTGGAGGACCGCCGGGTGCGGTTGCTGCCGCTGGGGTGAGGACCCGATGCGCCCTACGCCGTGCCGTGCGCGTCCGGGCGCTTGGGCCAGGGCCAGGGTTTGCAGCCCTGCAGGCCGAGCGTCTGCTGCTGCATCACCGGCGCGTAGGCGCCTTTCGCGGAGCACAGCTGATGGCCGTGGCCGAGTGCGTGACCGACCTCGTGATTGACCATGTACTCGCGGTATTCGGCGAGCTTGCCCTTGAAGTAGACGACACCGTCGGCCCACAACTTGTAGTTGAGGATCACGTGCTGCCCGGTCGCGCAGGACGTGCCGCCGTGGGTGGGCAGCGGCGCACACAGCTTGTCGACCTGGTGCGGGCTGGCGACGCTGATGGTCAGCTGCGCATTGGTGCCCTTGGCCAGCTGCGCCGGGGTCACCTGCACGAACCGCACGTGATCCACGGCCTGCCAGCCACGCCGGTCCAGCAACGCCGCTCCCAGTGTGCGGGCGAGCGCGCTGGTGTCGACGTGCATGCCGCCTTCGACGTTGAGCCGGTAGGTGACCACCCGGCCGGTCTTCGCGCTGGTTCGTTGTGGCACCTGCACCGGCGTGAACGTGCCGTCGCCCGTGGCGGGTACGGCGACCGGGGCGCTGGACACGGGCGTCTTCGTGGCCCGCGCCGCGGTCGTGGCCGCGGTGGCGGTCGTCGCCGAGTGCGCCGAACCGGAGGCGGCCGCGGACGGCTGCGCCGGAGCGGTCGGCGTCGCCGCGGACGCCGACTGGGTCGCTGCCGCCGATCCGCCGACGGGGCTACCGGAGCTGGCACCGGCCGATTGGCCGCGGCCGTGCAGCAGGTATCCCGACAACGCACTCAGTAGCGCCAACAGGACAGCGGCGATCAGGATCGTCCGGATCAACCGGACCTCGCGCGTCGGAGGGGAACCGTGCATAGCGGAAGTAGACCCCATTGCGTGGCGTCCCGCACGCGACTGACCGCAGCGGTGCGCGCCGGCATCGGCGCGCGACTCGCGTCGCGTGCGGGCGCGAGGTTGCCGGGTCGAAGGGTCAGGCACGAGGATGCGCCTGCGAGAACGAGCGGAGCAGCCGCTCGACCGACACGTGTGTGTAGACCTGGGTGGTCGCCAGGCTGGCGTGTCCGAGGAGTTCCTGCACCAGCCGGATGTCGGCGCCGCCCTCGACGAGGTGTGTCGCAGCGCTGTGTCGCAGCCCGTGCGGTCCGAGGTCCGGCGCACCCGGCGTCTCCCGCAGCAATCGGTGGACCACTTCCCGCACGACCCGCGGGTCCACCCGCCGGCCGCGAGCGCCGAGGAACAACGCCGGCCCGGACCCGGGCACGACCAGGTGCGGACGCCCCGCCCGCAGCCATGCCTCCACCGCCTCGAGCGCCGGGCGCCCGAATGGCACGGTGCGCTCCTTGTCGCCCTTGCCGACCACACGCATCACCAGGTCACCGCGGTCCACGTCGTCGACATCGAGTCCGACGAGTTCGGGGACGCGGATGCCGCCAGCATACAGCAACTCCAGCATCGCGCGATCGCGCAGATGGACCGGGTCGGCGTCGTCGGCGGCCACCGCGGCCAGGTCGAGCAAGGCCGCCGCCTGGTCCTGCCGGAGCACGTCCGGCAGCGACGCGACCCGCTTCGGTGCGACGAGCCGCTGTGCCGGGTTGCGGGACACCGCACCGGTCCGGGACGCCCAGGCGAAGAAACCGCGTGCGGCCGCCGACCGGCGGGCCAGGGTCGCGCGGCTGGCTCCGGCTGCGTCCAGCGCGTCCAGCCACGCTCGCAGGTCGGCGAGGGTGACGTCGTCCCAGGAGTCGACGCCGGCCGCGTGGAGGTGGTCGGCCAGGTCGTGCAGGTCGGCAAGATATCCGCGCACGGTGTGGGGGGAACGACCGCGCTCGGATCGCAGGTGTCGCTCGTAACCGGCGACGATCGGCCGGTCGGGGAGCGTGCTCTCGTTGCTCACGTCACGTCCAGGCTAGCCGCGAGCCCGCTACCCGGGCGGGCATCGACACGCCGTGCTGGCGGGCCCGGGCGATAATGCCGGGTCCGCCGCGGAGCGGCGCCAGCCGGACTCGATGCGCTCCACCAGCCCGGCGGCGTGCAGTGCGGCCAGCCCGCGCGTCACCTCCCGTGCGGTGAGACCGGCGCTGATCGCCAGCTTGGCGACGGTGGTGCCGCGCATGACCGGCATGGCGTCGAGCAGCCGCTTGTCCGGTTCGTCCAGCCGGTCGGTGACCGTCGGCGCGGCCCGCTTGACCGGCCCGAGGTCGTCCCCGATCGCGCCGAAGAGCTCGGCGCATTCGTCCACGTCGGTGACCAGCGTCGCCCCGCAGTCCCGGATCAGCTGATGCGGGCCCGCGCTGGCGGGGCTGGTCACCGGCCCGGGCACCGCAGCGAGCAGCCGGCCCAGCCGCCCCGCGGCCGTCGCGGTCGACCGGGATCCGCTGCGCAGACCTGCCTCGACCACGAGGGTTCCCGGCGTCATCGCCGCGATCAGCCGGTTGCGCGAGAGGAACCGCTGCTTCTGCGGCGCCGAACCCGGGGGCAACTCGGTGACGATCACGCCGGACCGCTCGATCTGTTGCAGCAGCCGGGTGTTGGCGACCGGGTAGGCGATGTCGATGCCACAGGCCATCGCGGCGACGGTCACACCGCCGGCGGCAAGGGCGCCGCGGTGCCCGGCGGTGTCGATCCCATGAGCACCGCCGGACACCACGGTGAAACCCCGCTCGGCGAGACCGTGCGCGAACTCCCCCGCCACCTGGGTGCCGTAGGGCGTGGCTGCGCGCGCGCCGACGATCGAGATGCTGCGCTCGCACGCCTGGGCGAGCGAGACGTTCCCGGCGACCCAGAGACAGTAGGGCGGCGAGTCCAGATCATCGACGCCCGCGGGCCATTCGTCGTCGCCCGGTATGACGAGGCGGGCGCCCAACTGCTGAGTGCGCTCCACCAGCGGCCCCAGCCGCAGCGCCTTGAGGCGCGCCGCCGCACGGGTGAACTTGCCGCCGACATCGGTCCGCACCAGCTCCCACGCGGTGAACGGGTCGAGCCCGCGCAACCGTGGCGTCATGGTCCGGTCCTCCGGCTCCACGGTCGCGGCGAGGGCCAGACGCACGGCCAGGCGCGCGTCTCGGCTCTCCCGCAGCTCCTCCTCCCGGACCGGCGACCGGGCACCGTCCGTCGGGTGTCCCCGCGAGGTATCGGAGGGAGGTGCGGGCGCAGAACTGGGCGTGGTCTTCATGCCGCTGCTCCCGTCGAGCGCAGTCCGCGGGCTTCCTCGACCTGCCGGAACCCCGGCCGCGGCGCGCCGTCGAGGTCGGCGATGGTCCAGGCGACCCGTAAACAACGGTCGTAGCCACGCAAGGTGAGCGCGCCGGTCTCCATCGCCTGGTCGAGCCCCCGAGTCACGTCACCGGGCAGTCGCCACGTGCCCGATCGCAGGATGGAGCCGGGCACTTCGCTGTTGCGGGCGCGGCCGATCTCGCGCCATCGAGCGGCCTGTCGCGCCCGGGCCGCCGCGACGCGCACTGCCACCTGGGCGCTGCTCTCCCCGCGCGGCCCGGCCAGCGCCGCCCGCGTGACCGGCAGCATCGTGAGATGGACGTCGACCCGGTCCAGCAACGGCCCCGACATCCGCCCGAGATAGTCGCGTCGGCGTTGCGGGGCGCACGTGCACTTCGACCCCTTGCCGTAGTGCTGTCCGCAAGGGCACGGGTTCGCGGCCAGCACCAGCTGGAACCGCGCCGGGAAGGTCACCACCTGATCGGCGCGTGCGACGTGCACGATCCCGGACTCCAGCGGTTGCCGCAACGCATCCAGCACGTCGCGCCGGAACTCAGGACACTCGTCGAGAAACATCACGCCTCGGTGGGCGCGGGACACCGCGCCCGGCCGCACCCGGCCCGACCCGCCACCGACGACCGCGGGCATGGAGGCGCCGTGGTGTGGCGCGACGAAGGGCGGCTGCTCGATCAGCACCTGGTCCGGCAGCGCGCCGAGCACCGAATGGATGGCGGTGACCTCCAGCGCCTGCTCGCGGGTCAACGGCGGCAGCAGTCCTGGCAGACGTTCGGCGATCATCGTCTTGCCGGCCCCGGGTGGGCCGACCATGGCCAGGTGGTGACCGCCCGCGGCGGCGACCTCCAACGCGTAGCGGGCCTCGTCCTGCCCGACGACATCGGCCAGGTCCGGAGGCGAGGGGGTGACCGCCGCTCGCGACGGCACCGGCGGCGGCTCGGGCAGCGGTCGCCGCCGGGCCAGGCACGTGTAGCGCCGCACCAACGCCGCCAGGTTGTCGATCGGCACGACCTCGATGTCCGGCACCAACGCGGCCTCGGCGGCGTTCGCGACCGGCACCACCACCTGTGTCGCTCCCGCGTCGACGGCGGCGAGCACCGCCGGCAGCACACCGGGTATGGCGCGCACGGTGCCGTCCAGGCCGAGCTCGCCCAGATGGACCACGCCCTCGACCAGGGCAGGGGTGATCGTGCCGCCACAGACCAGCGTCGCGACGGCGATCGCCAGGTCGAAACCCGAGCCGTGCTTGGGCAGCGACGCCGGCGAGAGGTTCACCGTGATCCGCTGCCGGGGCAATTCCAGCTCACAGTTCTTGGCGGCCGCCCGGATGCGGTCGGGCGCCTGCTTGCAGGCGGCGTCCGGCATACCGCTGACGACGAACGCAGGCAGGCCGGGTGCGACGTCCGCCTCGACATCGATGACCCGCCCGTGGATGCCGGTGACCCCGACGCTGCGGGTGCGCCCCAAAGTCATCGGAAACCACCGCGATGCGAATGGGGTCCCCGCGAAGTGTCGGAGGGGCGAGTCGGGGTCCCCGCGAAGTATCGGAGCGAGGTACGAGCGGAGAACTTCGTGGGGTGACGGAGCGGGGGAGAACTTCGGGCGGATCTCATGCGACGTCCTGCAGGTGCTCGATCTGGACGTCGGCACCCGGACGACACAGCATGCCGATGACATCGATCCGCACGCGTGAGGTGTGGATCGCGTGGTCGGCGAGCCAGCGGGCCGCCAGGACCCGCAAGCGGCGCGCCTTGACCGGTGTCACCGCTTCGACCGGCCGGCCGAAGAGTTCACTGGTGCGGGTCTTGACCTCGACCACGACCAGGCAATCGCCGGTGTCGTCGAGGGCGACGATGTCGATCTCTCCCTCGCGGCACCGCCAGTTGCGTGCGATGACGGTCAGCCCCTGCAGTTGCAGGTAGCGTGCCGCCTCCTCCTCACCGCGCCGCCCGAGCTTGCTGCGCTCGGGCTCCTTGCTGCGCTCGGGCTCTCGGTTGCCGGTGTCGTGCATGGTTGCCATCGGGCATCACCTCCGGCACCAGCC
Source organism: Flexivirga sp. (assembly GCF_051955415.1). Taxonomy (NCBI): domain Bacteria; kingdom Bacillati; phylum Actinomycetota; class Actinomycetes; order Micrococcales; family Dermacoccaceae; genus Flexivirga; species Flexivirga sp. The sequence goes on along the minus strand of NZ_JBQCGS010000064.1, from coordinate 44,400 downwards.
TGTGCCGTGCACTGGCGAGGCACCACGCCCGTCGCGGTGCCCTGTGGATGGCGAAAGGGATGTGCACAACCGGCCGGCTCAGTCGGGAAGCTCGATCTCCCGCGGCGGCAGCTCCTCGATGTTGACGTCCTTGAAGGTGATCACCCGGACGTTCTTGACGAACCGCGCGGTCCGGTAGACGTCCCACACCCACGCGTCGTTCATCCGCAGATCGAAGTAGACGCCGGCTCCCTCGCCGCGCACCTGTAGATCGACGTCGTTGCACAGGTAGAAGCGGCGTTCGGTCTCCACGACGTGGCTGAACAGGCTGACCACGTCACGGTATTCGCGATACAGCGAGAGTTCCTGCTCGGTCTCGAACTTCTCGAGGTCCTCGGCGCTCACCTCGGCCCCCTCGTGCCTCGGGTGTCGAGGTGCGCCCGTGCCATCGATCGCTCGCTCACCACGCACGCTCCTTCTCCGGTCCCACGTCATCCACGCTACCCGCCGCAGCAGCCTCCGGCACGAGCGGCTCACCGTTGCAGCGACGCCACGACCGGCGATGCAACGGACAGGGTCCGTGCGCCTCGAGCGCCGCCAGGTGATCGGGTGCCGAGTAACCCTTGTTGCCGGCCCAGTTGTACTGCGGGAAGTCGTCGTGGAAGCCGACGAGCATCGCGTCGCGTTCCACCTTGGCCAGCACCGAGGCAGCCGCGACGGACGAACACTTCATGTCCGCCTTGATCATCGTGGTGACCGGCGGCGTCGCCAGCCCTGCGCCGGGTGCGTCGAGCAACGCCAGCAGGCCGTCCCGCTGCGGGTCGGTCAGCCAGTCGTGATTGCCGTCCAGCACCACCAGATCGGGTATGACGCGCAGCGCGGCCAGGGCACGCGTGCCCGCCATACGCAGCGCCGCCATGATGCCGATGTCGTCGATCTCCTGCGCACTGGCGTGGCCGACGGCGTAGTCGGTGGCCCACCGGCGCACTGCCGGCACCATCCGCTCCCGCGCCATCGGGGACAACAGCTTGGAGTCCTTGACGCCCTGCGGGACGGTGCGGGTCCGCTCGTCGATGACCACCACACCCACCGACACCGGCCCGGCCAGCGCACCGCGGCCGACCTCGTCCATGCCGGCGATCAGCCGGTAGCCGTCACGCTGCAGGGCTCGTTCGACCCGCAGGCTCGGCTTGCTGCTGCGGGACGGCGTGGCCGGGCGTCTCGTGCGGGAGGTCATGCGGGCGGTCACTTCGGATCGGGCACCTTGGCGAAGACGTTGCTGTAACTCTTGAGGGCGTGGATGCGGTCGATCGGCCAGGCGATGGCCACGACCTGACCGGTGATGTCGGACATCGGCACCGATCCCAGTTTGCCCCCGCTGTTGTTGTCGTGCAGCCGCGAGTCGGCGGAGTCGTTGCGGTTGTCGCCCATCACCCAGACCTCGTCCGGCGGGACCGTGATGTCGAACGGCATCGTGCTCGGGACGCTGCCCTTGTTGATGTAGGGCTCGGTGATCTCCACGCCGTTGACGGTGAGCTTGCCCGTCTTGGTGCAGCACTTCACGTGGTCGCCGGGCATCCCGATGATCCGCTTGACCACATGGTCGCCACCGCCGGGGAGCACCCCGACGAAGACCAGGCTGTCCTTGACGATCCGCTTCAGCAGCGACGGGTGGTGCGGGGTCCGCCCCCACGTCTTGGGGTCCTCGAAGACGATGACGTCGCCCCGGTGCAGCGGCGAGTGCTGCGGGGTGAACTTGCTGACGATGATGCGGTCACCGATGTCCAGAGTGCTCTCCATCGACGCCGACGGGATGTAGAACGGCTGCGCCAGGAAGGTCTTGACCAGGAAGCTGAGCACCAGGGCGATCACCACGATCACGGTCAGCTCCCGGGCGAACGACCACCGCGACTTGCTCTTGGGCAGCGTGGTGTCCTCGGGTATGGCGCCGGGAGGCAGCGCACCGTCGTCGCCGGCCCGAGCGGGTTCGGCGGACTGTGGGCCGGCCGCAGCCTCGTCCCGGTCTTGACTCATCGTGAGGGCACCTTGTCGAACGTCGAGGAGTAGTTGCTCAGCCAGCTCATCCGGTCCAGCGGCCAGACGATCATGACTGCCCGGCCGATGATGTCGGACTCGGGCACCGAACCGGTGCGACCCGTGCCGTCGTCGTGGAAGCGCGAGTCGGCGGAGTCACCACGGTTGTCCCCCATGACCCACACTCGGCCGGACGGGACGGTCACCGAGAACTTCTTCTGGTCGGTGCCGCCGCCGGGGTAAATATAGGGCTCGGACAGTCCGACACCGTTGACCTCGATCTGTCCGCGCGTGTTACAGCACTTCACGTGGTCACCGGGCAGGCCGATCACCCGTTTGATCAGGTCGTTGTCACCGGAGGGGTAGAGGCCGAGGAACTGCAGTCCGGACACGATGGCGCCGCCCAGTCCGCTGCGCTCGGCATTGGGTATGTCGAGCCAGTGCGCCGGGTCGTGGAAGACCACCACGTCACCGCGGTGCAGCGCGAACGGCCCGGGTGTGAACTTGGAGACCACGACGCGATCGCCAGGCACCAGGGTGTTCTCCATCGAACCCGAGGGGATCCAGAACGACTGTGCGACGAACGTCTTGATGCCCAGCGACAGGACGAGCGCCACCACGACGACGATGGCGAGCTCGCGCAGCACCCGCGCGACACCGAAGCCGCGCTGCCGCCGGCCGGCCTGTCGCCGTGACCGACGGGTCGTCACGTGGTCCTGCCCGCCGGTCGGTCCGCTGTCGTCGGTCGGCACGTCGGTCGGCACGTCGTCGCTCGGCGGGTCGCCGGGCGGTAGGTCGCCGGTGCGCGGGAGCCGGTGTCGGTGGTCGGTCACCCTGGGAGTCTCCCCCACGAACCTAGCGGCCAGTAGCGCAGCACCACCTTGCCGACGATGTCGTCGATGGGGACCATGCCGCCGCCGGGATCGCCCAGGTGCGACCGGGAGTCGTCCGAGGCGGCCCGGTTGTCGCCCATCACGAAGACGTGGCCCGCCGGGACCCGCACGACGAACGGAATCGTGCTGGCCGACATACCCCGCGGCAGATAGGGCTCGCGCTGCACGGCACCGTTGATGCGCAGCCGACCGTCGTGACCGACCGACACGGTGTCGCCGGGGATCCCGATCACCCGCTTGACGTAGAGCACCTCGCCCAGGTGTATGCCGAGGGCGTCGCCCACCGACCGCAGCATGCCGGACACACCGGTCGGCGGTGCCTCACCGGGGTGCGCGAAGACCTCGGTGCCGTCGAAGACGACGACCTGGCCGCGGTGCACGTCGTGGGCGTGCAGCTTGCCGACCATGATGCGGTCGCCCTGCCAGAGGGTGGGCTGCATCGACCCGGAGGGCACTGTGAAGGTCTCCACCAGCACGCCGTGCACGAGCACCAGGACCGCCACCACCGCCAGCACGGCGATCAGCACGCGGCGCCGGTGGCGCGGCTCGGGATGCGGGTCCGTCGGCGAGTCCGCAGACGCCGAAGGCGTGGAGCCCTCGGCAGAGGACTCCACGCCTTCGGTCACGCGAACGGGAGCTGAGCTCAGGCCTGCTTGGCCGGGGTCTCGCGCTTCTCCTTGATCTTGGCGGCCTTGCCGCGCAGCTCGCGCAGGTAGTAGAGCTTGGCGCGACGCACGTCACCGCGGGAGGCGATCTCGATCTTCTCGATGACGGGGGTGTGCACCGGGAAGGTGCGCTCGACACCCACCCCGAAGCTGACCTTGCGCACGGTGAACGTCTCGCCCACGCCGCCGCCGTGACGACGGATCACGACGCCCTGGAAGACCTGGACACGGGAGCGGTTGCCCTCGACGACCTTGACGTGCACCTTGACGGTGTCACCGGCGCGGAAGTCGGGGATGTCGCTGCGCAGCTGCGCGGCGTCGAGTTCATCGAACTTGTGCATGACGTGCTTCTTCCTCGCGGGCGCCGCAGGTCGCCTGCTGTTGCATGATGGTCGGGTGCGCCGTCCGGTGGGTGAGCCACATGCTCCGGTGGAGATCCACCGTCGCACTCCCCCTGCGGCGGGGGCCGGGCCGGTCAGGCGCTCGCGCAATTCTGCCAGAGGGGTGGGTCGTCGGCGAAATCGGCCGGCTACTTGAGCGTCCCCTGGGACAACGAACCCTGCAGCTGCCGCTGGAAGAGCACATAGGCGATCAGCACCGGCACGACCGTGATGACCACGCCGGCGAACAGCGCACCGTAGTTGACCTCGTAACCCGCCGACGAGACGAAGTTGTACATGCCCTGGGACAGCACGTAGTTCTTCTGATTGGTGTTCAGCGCCACCGGCAGCAGGAACTGGTTCCACAGGCCGAGGAAGTTGAAGATCGCCACCGCCGCGATGCCGGGCTTGGCCATCGGCAGCATCACCTGCACGAAGGTGCGCCAGTCACCGGCACCGTCCAACTCGGCCGCCTCCATGATCTCCGCGGGCAGCGCTCGGAAGAACGGATAGAGGAAGAACACGGTGAAGGGGAAGGCGAAGGCGACATACGTCAGGATCAACCCGGGGAAGGTGTTGAGCAGGCCCAGGTTCTTCAGCACGAAGAACAGCGGCACGATGGCCAGGAAGATCGGGAACGTGTTGCCGGCCAGGATCAGGTAGTAGACGAACCGGCTGCCGCGGAACGGGAAGCGCGCCAGCGAGTAGGCGCACATCGATCCCAGCGCCATCACCAGGACCAGCGCGATGGTGACCACGATGACGGTGTTGAGCAGGTCCCGGCCCAGGCCGGAGTCGTTCCAGGCGGCCGAGAAGTTGCTGCTGACGTTGTGCCAGAAGTGTTCCGGCAGCTTCCACGGACCGTCGAAGATCTCGCTGGTGGAGCGGGTCGCCGAGAAGAAGGTCCAGACCAACGGCAGGACGACGATGAGCGTCCAGAAGATCAGCACCACGTGGGAACCGATGACGATGCCGAGTTCACCCGGCTCGCGTTTGCGGTCCTGCGCGTTGGCCCGGCCGCGTTGCGGCGGCCCGCCGGCGGCTGTGGGCGCCGGCTGCTCGGCCGGCTTGCTCAGGTCGAGGTTCGAGGTCATGAGTCCCTCCCGGCGATGAGCCGGTTGACGCCGAAGACGATCCCCGCGAACGCGAGGGTCAGGACCGCCAGCACGACACCCATGGCGCTCGCGCGGCCGAAGTGGCCCTCGGTGAACGCGGTCTTGTAGAGGTCCTGCGAGATCGTGTAGGTCGAGTTGTTGGGGCCGCCGGTGGGGTTCAGCGCCGCCATGTAGACGAACGCGTCCAGCGCCACCACGCCCAGATAGATGTATGCCGTCTGCACGGTCTCGCGCACCATCGGCAGGGTGACCGACCACATGCTGCGCAGACGTCCGGCGCCGTCGATGCGGGCGGCGTCATACAGCTCGGCGGGGATGCTCTTGATGGCGGCGACGAACAGCACCATGTAGAAGCCGACGAAACCCCAGATGATCACGAAGATGGACGCCGGCATCGCCGTCGTCACGTTGCCCAGCCAGGCGAAGGAGTCGAAGTGATCGCCCAGCCCGAACGGCAGGTGCGTCAGCACGCCGTTGAGCATGCCCTTGGACGGGTCGTAGATCTGCGACCAGATGACGCCGATCACGATCGCCGGGATGGTGTAGGGGAAGAACGACACGATCCGGTAGACGTTCGAGCCCTTCAGGCCGCGGACCGCGCCGGTGTTCGAACCACCCACGGTGACCATGGTGGCCAGCACGAAGCTGAGGACGACCGTCAGCAAGGGGACGACGATCGCCAGGATGATGTTGTTGCGCAGCGTCTTGCGGAAGATGTCGTCGCTGAAGATGTAGCTGTAGTTGTCCAGCCCGATGAAGTTCATCGAGGCGGAGAAGCCGCCCCAGTCGGTCAGCGAGTAGTAGATCGCCTGGATGAACGGCCAGATGACCAGACCGAGGTAGATGACCAGCGGCAGGCCGATCGTCACCAGCAGGAAGCCGATGCGCGACGGGCGCACACGCCTGCCACCACCCCGGGTCGGGGTGGTGGCATGCGCGGCGACCGGGACTCCGGTCACTTGATCTCGACCTTCTTGACCGAGGAGTCGTTGCGCACCTTGTCGGTGATCTGCTGCAACGCCTTGGTCAGGCCCTTGGCGTCCAACTGCCCGGACAGGAAGCTGTTCCAGGGGACCAGCATGTCCGGGTTGGTGCCGTAGAGGTCGACGAAGCGGATGTTGAACACCTTGTCGCCGGCCGCGTCGAGCATCTTGATCTGCGACTGCAGGGCGGTCGAGCCGAAGCCGCTGGCCGGCACGGTGCCCTTGACGATGGTGGGGGCCAGCTTCGTCTTGGCGAAGTTGGTGGCCGCGTCCTTGGACAGCATCGCCCGCAGCAGCTCCTTGCCGCCGGCGACGTTCTTGCCCTGGCTGGGCACGATGAACGGCTCGCCGGGTGCGGCGTTGAGCGCCTCGTAGGGCATCTTGCTGGAGCTGGTCAGCGTCGGCTCCGGGATGCCCTTCATCTTGAAGCCGGACTTTGTCTGGGACTTCATCTCGTTCTCGATCCACGAACCCGACGGGTAGAGGATCGCCGACTCGTCCTTGCTCCACTGCGCCTGCGCCGCGGTGAACTGGGTGCCCGCGCCGCCGGGCTTCATGTAGCCGGACTTGACGATCTGCTCCAGCTTGCCGAACACGCCCTGGATCTGCGGCAGCGACCAGCAGTTGGCCTTGAGGTTCTCCAGCGCCAGGCGCACCTCGTCACCGCCCTCCTTGATTGCCGAGTCCATCGCCAGGGTCTGGTAGTAGGTGGCGGCTTCCTTGCCCCAGACGAAGAGGTACTTGCCCTTGGACTTGGCCTTCGCACCCAGAGCGAGCAGGTCGTCCCAGGTCTTGGGCGGCTGCCAGCCGTTGGCCTCGAAGAGGCTGCTGGAGTACCAGAGGCCGTAGACCGTCATCGCATAGTTGAGCGCGACCATCTTGTTGTCGACCAGGCCGCGCTCCTTGACCCCCGGGTAGAGCGTGTCGGAGATCTTGGTGCCCTCGAAGTTGTTCGCCTCCAGCACCGAGGACAGGTCCTCCAGCTTGCCGGCGATGGTGTTCAGGCCGATCGAGTTGGCGCCGGAGTCGTCCACCAGGTCCGGCGGGTTGCCGCTGACGAAGCGCGGCTGCAGCTGCTGGGCGATCTGCGTCGACGGCGACACCTTGACCGTGCTGCCCGGGTGCTTCTTCTCGACGACCTTGCCGGCGAAGGCGACGTAGTCGGTGCCGTAGCCGCCGTTGAAGATCACCGCGTCGACGGTGCTCTTGTCCGCCATACCGAACGGGTTGTCGGCCGATGTCTTGCCGGTGGCCGCCTTGCTGCCACCGCCGCTCGTGCCGCTGCTGCCACCACCGGCACAGGAGGCGAGCGCGCCCCCGACCGGCAGCGCAAGGCCGGCCGCCAGCGCGGTGCGCATGACCGTACGCCGGTTGACCGTGGAGTCTTTGAGAGTCATGGCCGCGTTACCTCCAGTTGTTACTAGCCAAGGCGCAGTCCTGAGTGGTTCCGGTCGGCTGACCGGCGACTGCACGCCCACACAATATGATTAGTTTTGCCAGTATGTGCGGCTTTCGACGCACAAACAATCACAGATTCGCAACGGAACCCGCCCACCCGACCGTGTTCGCACCGCGTCGGCACTCCCACCACCTGCGAGGCATGAATGCACGTGAACGACTCTGCCGCACCGACCGCTGTCCGAGCCACCCGCCTCGCCGTCACCGGAGCCGGTGTGGGCCCGGAGAGCCCGCTGCCGGCATACCGCCCGATGCGCGCGATGACCACGACGTCGCTCGCCGACGATGCACCCGTCGCGATGCGCGAGCGCGTCGCCCGCGGACGGCTGACCACTCCCCTGCCGTATGGCGTGCAGAGCGACTACGACCGGGGTGAGCGGCCGCTCGACCTGCCGGCCGTGACCCTCGACAACGGCATCCTGCGCGCCACCGTGCTGCCCGGTCTCGGCGGGCGCGTGTGGTCCTTGCGGGACCTGCGCGACGACCGTGAACTGGTGCTGGTCCCCGCGCGCCTGCGCTTCGCCGGCTTCGCACTGACCGACGCCTGGTTCGCCGGCGGCATCGAGTGGAACCTCGGATCCACCGGCCACGCGACCACCACCTGCCGTCCCATGCACGCGGCGGTGGTCGACTCCCCCACCGGCCAGGGCCTTCGACTGTGGGAATGGGAGCGCACCCGCGACCTCGTCCTGGCGCTGGACCTCACGCTGGCCGGCGACCGGCTGATCGTCTCCACCCGCGTGGTCAACCCTGACCCGGAGCCCAAACCGCTCTACTACTGGACCAACATCGCGGTGCCGGAGACCGAGCACACGCGGGTACTCACCAGGGCGTCCCGGGCATGGCGGACCAGTTACAGCGGGTCGCTGGACCTGGTCGACGTCCCGCACCCGGACGGCCCGGTAGACATCAGCTACCCGGCGGCGTCGGCCGCCTCCGCCGATTACTTCTTCGACGTGGCCGATCAGAGGGGGCGATCGATCACCTCGGTCGAGGTGGACGGTCACGGCTTCGCGCAGTCCTCCACCGACGAGTTGCACGGCCGGAAGCTCTTCCTGTGGGGCCATGCACCCGGTGGGCGGCGTTGGCAGCGCTGGTTGGTCGACGACCAGCGGTACGCCGAGATCCAGGCGGGTGTTTGCGCGACCCAGCTGGAGCACGACGTGATCGAGGGGTCGTCGCAGCGTTCCTGGACCGAGGCGTTCGGTGCGACCTCGCTCGACCCGCAGGTGGTGTCCGGCGACTTCGGCGTGGCGGCGGGCGCCGCCGCGGCCGCCGCCGACGCCGCGGCACCCGCCGATGACCTCGAGGCCTGGCACGGCCGCTGGCTGGCCGATGCCGCCACGCAGCCGCCGCGGGCCCGTCTGCACACCGGATCCGGTTGGGGCCGCGTCGAATTGGCGCTGCGCGAGCAGGACGCGCCTGCTGGCCTGCCGTTCCCGCAGGTCGACGACGACAGCCGGCTGGCCGACGACCGGCTCGCCGGCCGACCGGTGGGGTCCACCGGTCGGCCGTTGTTGCCGCTGGTCTCCGACCGCTGGCAGCGGGCCATCGAGCAGGCCCCGACCGGCTGGTGGCGCTCCTACGCACTGGGGGTCACCGCGCACCTCGCCGGGGACACCGGGTCGGCGCGTGATCACTATCGCGCCAGCGTCGCGGCCGAGCCGTCGGCGGTCGCGCTGCGCGGACTCGCCGTGTTGTGCACCGATCCCGACGAAGCCGCTCGGCTGTATGCCGAGGCACGCCACCACGATCCGCACACCCGCGGCCTGCTCACCGAGCAGCTGCAGTTGCTGCTGGACGCCGGACGTCCGGCCGAGGCGCTGCAGGCGATCGACGCGGCCGCGCCCGCACTGCGCGAGCACGGCCGCACCCGGTTGCTGCGGGCGCGAGCTCTTCACGCACTCGGCCGCGACCAGGAGGCCGCCGACCTGCTGACCGGGCTCGAGGTGCCGGACCTGGCCGAGGGCGATATCGCGATCGGCGACCTGTGGCGTCAGGTGCGCCCGGGCAAGCCGGTCCCGGCGCACCTGGACTTCAGCATGACCGGCGATGCTTCGACAGCCTGACGGTGCCTTCCGGGTCGTCGCGGGCGACGACCCGGAAGCCGGCCTTGCGATACATCCGCAGGTTGCGCTCGCTGCGAGCGCCCGTCAGCAGGCTGTATGACGTCACGCCCTCCGGCGCGGCCTGCACGATGAAGTCCAGCAACGCCCGCCCGAAGCCACGCCCGTGCAGGTCGGGAGCGACCATCAGCCGGCCGATGTGCCAGTCGGTGCCACCATCGGGCGACGTGCCGGCACGGCCCCGGACGGCACCGACCAGCCGTCCGTCGACCCGGGCGACGTACGTCGTCCAGTCGCGCAGCGACGCGCTGAGCGAGGCGAGCGTCTCGTGCTGCGCGGGGATGTCCAGCGACCGGTTGGCGATCCCCTCGAGCAGCCAGCAGGCATGGGTCAGGGTCAGCAGTTCGCCGACATCGGCCGGTGTCGCCACCTCGAGGTGCAACTGCTCGGCACCGACCGCCGCAGCGACCGGCAGCAGGTCGGGTCGGCGAGCCGCGGTCCGATGCAGGCGCTGCTCGTGCCGCCAGGAGGCGATGCGTCCGTGGTCACCGCTGAGCAGCACCTCCGGCACCGACAGCCCCTGCCAGTGCTCGGGTTTGGTGTATACGGGGTATTCGAGCAGCCCGTCCTCGTGGGACTCCTCGACGAGGGAGTGGGCATTGCCGATGACGCCCGGCACGAGCCGCGCGATCGCCTCGATCATGGCGAGCGTCGCGACCTCCCCGCCGTTGAGCACGTAGTCGCCCAGCGACAGGACGCGCACGTCGAAATCGTCGGCGGCCCACTGGTAGACACGCTCGTCGATGCCCTCGTAGCGTCCGCACGCGAAGACGAGGTGATCCCGCTCGGCGAGTTCGCGTGCGATGGACTGGTCGAACCGTTCACCGCCCGGCCCGGGGATGACCAGCACGGGGCGCGCATTCGCTTGCCGGACAACGTGATCCAGCGCCTCACCCCAGGGTTCGGGCTTCATCACCATTCCGGCACCGCCGCCGTACGGTGTGTCGTCGACGGTGCGGTGCCGGTCGTGTGTGAAGTCCCGCAGATCGTGCACCCGCAGCTCGATGCAGCCGTCGCGGCGCGCCTTGCCGATCAACGAAAGCTCAAGCGGGGCAAGGTAATCGGGAAAGATGGTGATGACGTCGAGCTGCATCGTCATACCTCGGGCAGGTCGAGCAGGCCGGGTGGTGCGTCCACGACGATCCGGCCGCCGTCGATGTCGACCTCCGGGACGATCTGCTCCACGAAAGGCACGTACCCGGTGGCGCCGCCGACCAGGCGCACCTCGAGCAGATCCTGCGCGGGCCGGTCGTGCAACTCGGCCACGGTGCCCAGTTCCCTGCCCTGCGGGTCGACGACGGTCAGACCGATGAGGTCGTCGGCGTACCAGGCGTCGTCCTCGTCCGCGTCGTCCTGCGCGTCGACCAGCAGTTGGGTACCGCGCAGTTGCTCCGCCGCCGTGCGGTCCGTGGCCTCGTCGAAGGCCAGCAGGTGGATGCCGTTGTGCAGTCGATGTGTGCGCAGCGTGAGCGGCCCGCGTGCCGGCGGATCGGTGCGGAAGCTCGCCCCGACGACGAAGCGCTCCTCCGGTGCATCGGTGTGCACGCGCACCGTGACCTCGCCCTTGAGCCCGTGCGGCTTGCCGATGCGCGCCACCACCAGGTCGTCACCCGCCGTCATCGTGCGGCCTCCGTGCGCGCATCCGCCCAGCTGCCCGCGCGCATGACGCGCTGGACCGCGTGCCGGTCGTCGAGCACGACCAGATCGGCTCGTGCGCCGGGGACGATCGCGCCGCGGTCGGTCAGCCCGATGGCCCGCGCCGGATTGGCGGCGGCCGCCGCCGCTGCCTGCTGCACCGTGACGCCGTCACGGATCGCGCGCGCGAAAGCGCTGTCCATCGTCAACGAGCTGCCCGCCAGGGAGCCGTTCGCCAGCCGGGCCGCGCCGTCGCGGACCCACACTCGTTGGCCACCGAGGTCGTACTCGCCGTCCCCGACACCGGTCGCGTCGATCGCGTCGGTGATCAGCACCAGGCGATCAGCACCTCGCGCCAGCACCTCGCGCAGCACGGCCGGATGCAGGTGGATGCCGTCGTTGATCGTCTCGCACGGCACTCCGGCGTCCAGACTCGCCAGCACCGGCCCCGGCTCGCGGTGATGGATCGGCCGCATCCCGTTGAACAGGTGGGTCGCGAGGGTGGCGCCGCGGTCGAAGGCCGCACGGGCCTGTTCGTACGACGCGTCCGTGTGTCCGACCGCGGCCACGACGCCGGCAGCGACTGCAGCGTCGATCAGCTCGAGTGCGCCGGGCAACTCCGGTGCGATGGTGATGACCCGCAGATGCCCGCGGGCCGCATCGACCATGCGCGCGAACGCGTCGAGATCGGGGTCGCGCAGATGGTCGGGGTTCTGGGCGCCGCAGCGCACGTGGGAGAGAAACGGCCCCTCCAGGTGTGCGCCGGCGATCTCACCGGCGTCGGCCAGGTCGGCAGCCCAGCCCAGCTGCTCGCACAGGGCGTCCACCGGCGCGGTCACGAAGGACACCAGCGAGGTGGTGGTGCCGTGCCCGCGATGGAAACGCACCGCGGCCGCCATGTCGTCGGCGGAGGCGCTCATGTCGTGCCCGCCACCACCGTGGACGTGTATGTCGACGAAGCCCGGCACCACCAGCGCGCCGGCCAGGGATTCGGCCTGCGCCGCAGCGGGTCCGGGACCGGCGACGACCGCGCTGATCCGGTCGCCCGCGATCCGCACGGCACCGTCGACGATCCCGTCCGGGGTCAGCACGCGGGCATCGGTCAGCACCAGTTCCGCCAGGTCATCCATGCGCTCCATCGAACACCACGGGCCAGGCACTCGGTGCGGCAGCGTCACCGACGCGCCCGAGTTGCACCAACCGCACCATTCAATGAACGAAACTGCGTTAAAGTACCTGCTATCGAGCACAAACCATCATCCGCCGTCACGATCGGCGATCCCGAACCGCGAAGGAGTCCGACCGTGTCGCACGTCGCCGCCGAAATCACCAGCCAGCCCGAGGTGTGGGCCCGCGCCGCCGAGGTCGCGGCGACTGCCGAGTCGATCGAGGCCAAGCCGGCCGCCGGTGAACGCGTGGCCGTCGTCGGCTGCGGCACCTCCTGGTTCATGGCGCAGTCGGCCGCCGTGCTGCGCGAGCAGGCCGGCCAGGGCGAGACCGACGCCTTCGCCGCCTCGCAGTTCCCCGTCGGCCGCCGCTACGACCGCATCGTCGCGATCACCCGCTCGGGGACGACGACCGAGGTGATCGACCTGCTGCGCCGGCTCGGCCCGGACCAGCGCTCGACCGTCGTCACCACCGAGGCCGGGCACCCGGTCGTGCCGCTGGCCACCCATCACGTGCTGCTCGGCTTCGCCGACGAGCAGTCGGTGGTGCAGACCCGCTTCGCGACCAGCGTCCTCGCCTGGTGGCGGGCGGCGCTCGGCGAGGACCTCAGTGGCGCGATCGGCGACGCCGAACGCGAATTGGAGGCGCCCCTGGGCGATGAGCTGGTGCGCGCGACGCAGTTCAGCTTCCTGGGTGACGGTTGGACCGTCGGCCTGGCCAACGAGGCGGCGCTCAAACTGCGCGAGGCGTCCCAGACCTGGACGGAGTCCTACCCGGCCATGGAATTCCGTCACGGACCGATCAGCATCGTCGACGAGCGTTCCGTCGTCTGGGTCTTCGGCCCGGCGCCGGACGGCCTGGCCGAGCAGGTCGCCGCGACCGGCGCTCGCTTCGTGCGCAGCGACGTCGACCCGATGGCGGCCCTCACCACCGCGCAGCGGGTCGCCGTCGCGCTCGCCGAGGCCTCCGGCAAGAACCCCGACGAGCCGCGCGCGTTGACGCGTTCGGTCGTCCTCCAGTGAGCCACGACGGGGCTGCGTCCGGTCCGGTCCTCGCGATCGATGTCGGCGGGACCTCGATCAAGGCGGCCGTCCTGGACGCCGACGGCGGCGAGCACCTGCGCAAGGCCGTGCACACGCCGTTCGCGCAGGGACCCGAGGCGATCCTGACGGCGCTGCGAGAGCTGGCGCACGAGCGCACGGCCGCTGCCGGCGCGGCGGGGATGCAGCTCGACGCCGCCGGTGTCGTGGTGCCGGGCGTGGTCGACACCGAGGCCGGTATCGCGCGCTACGCCAGCAACATCGGCTGGCGCGACGTACCGCTGGCCGACATCGTGGCAGACATCGTCAAGGCCCCCACTGCGGTCGGCCACGACGTACAGGCCGCCGGGCTCGCCGAGGCCACCCTCGGTGCCGCGCAGGGTGTCACCGACGCGCTCATCGTGGTCCTGGGTACGGGCGTCGCCGCCGTGGTGCTCTCCGGCGGGCAGCCGGTGCGCGGGGCGGCCGGCATACCGGGCGAGATCGGCCACATCCCGGCCGGCGACCTGCGAACCCGTTGCCGTTGCGGTGCTTTCGGCTGCCTGGAGATGTTCTCCTCGGCCCGCGGCGTCACCCGGCTGTATGCCGAACGCACCGGCCGCACGCTCGACGCGCCCGAGGTGATCGCGCACCTCGACGAGGACCCGGACGCGGCCGCAGCGTGGCAGGAGGCGACCGACACCCTCGCCCGTGGCCTGGTGTGCGCTGCGCTGATCACCGACCCGGCGCGCATCGTGCTCGCCGGTGGACTCTCCCAGGCCGGCGACGCCCTGCTGACGCCGACGCGCGCCGCCTTCACCGCCGGTATGCCGTGGCGCTCCGCGCCCGAGCTGGTCACCTCGCCACTCGGCGGGCGAGCGGGCCTGCTCGGCGCGGGCATCCTGGCGCGGCGAGCCGCCGGAGCGCCGGCGTGATCGTCGCGGTCTGCCTCAACCCGGCCGTCGACGTGACCTACACCGTCGACGCGTTGCGACCCGGCGCCTCCCACCGGGTCGGGTCGGTGCGCCGCCGCGCCGGCGGCAAGGGCGTCAACGTCGCCGCCGTGCTGCATCAGCAGCAGGTCCCCGCGCTCGTCACCGGTCCGGTCGGCGGCAGCGCCGGCGACGAGCTCACCGCGGACCTGGCCGCCGCCGGGATCGATCACCGATTCAGTGCGATCGCCGGGGCGACCCGGCAGACGGTCACCGTGGTCGCTGCCGACCAGGCGACGGTGCTCAACGAACCCGGCCCCGAGTTGACTGCCGACGAATGGCGTGCCTTCACAACCTTTTTCGCCGACACCATCCGCGACGCGTCGGTCGTCACGCTGTCCGGCAGCCTTCCCCGCGGCGTGCGACCGACCGCGTATGCCGAGCTGATCACCCTCGCCCGCGAGCACCACACGGTCGTCGTCCTGGACTGTGACGGGCCGGCCCTGACCGCTGCCCTGCCGACCGCACCGCATCTGCTGAAGATCAACCACCACGAGGCGGCAGCCGCCACCGGCACGGACACCTCCACCGTCGACGGATGCCTGGCAGCCGCCCACGCGCTCCACCAGCTCGGAGCGGTGGAGGTGGTCATCACCCGTGGCGCCGACGGTGTCGTCGCCCGCACCACCGCCGGCTGTTTCCTGGGCACCGACCACGACACGGTGTCCGGCAACCCGACCGGTGCCGGTGACGCCTTCACCGCCGGGCTCGCGGCCGCGACCGCCGACGGTGCGCCCTGGCCGGCACGGTTGCGCCAGGCGAGCGCCTGGGCGGCCGCCGCTGTCGCGATGCCGGTCGCCGGCCAGCTCGATCCCCGGACCGCCCAGCACCACCTGACCACCACCGTCGTCGAGGAGCTTGCGCCATGACCCTGGCCACCACCGCGGATCTCGTTGTCGGAGCGCAGGATTCGGGCACCTGTGTCTTCGCCTTCAACGTCGTCACGCTGGAGCACGCCGAAGCGATCGCCGCGGGGGCCACTGCGGCCGGTCGCTCCTGCATCCTGCAGCTCAGTCACAACTCGATCCGGTTCCACCAGGACCCGGCACCGATCATGGCGGCAACCATCGCCGTCGCCCGGGCGGCGCAGGTCCCACTCGCCATACATCTGGACCACATCACCGACGCCGACCTCGCGCTGCGCGCGGCGGACCTCGGCGCCAGTTCGGTGATGTTCGACGCCGGCGCACTCCCCTACGACGACAACGTCGCCGCCACCGCCGAGGTCACCCGCCGCGCACACGACGCGGGACTCTTCGTCGAGGCCGAACTGGGTTATGTCGGAGGCAAACCCGACGCCCCGGCGAGCGCGCACGCGGCCGGTGTGCGCACCGACCCCGACGAGGCCACCGGGTATGTCGCCGCCACCGCCGTCGACGCCCTCGCGGTCGCCGTGGGCAGCAGCCACGCGATGACCGACAAGTCGGCCTCCCTGGACCACGCACTGATCACCGCGCTCTGCGATGCGACCAGCACTCCGCTGGTGCTGCACGGGTCGTCCGGCGTCCCGGACGAGCAACTGCGTGCCGCGGTCGCGGCCGGCATGGTCAAGATCAACGTCGGCACCGCACTCAACATCGCCTTCACGACGGCAGTGCGCACTACCCTGGCCGGCACCGACAAGGTCGATCCGCGGCCCTACCTGGCTGCCGGGCGCGCCGCGATGGCCGCGGAGGTCGAGCGGCTGCTGCGCGCCATCTGAACGGCGCCGCGGATCAGGCCAGGATCACCTCGATGCCGGCCGCCTCGAACTCCCGCACGACGACCGGATCGGCGGCGTCATCGGTCAGGAGGGTGTCGATCCGGCCGGGCGGGCAGATCGTGCAGAACGCCCGCTTGCCCAGCTTCATGCTGTCGGCGACCACCACCACCCGTTGTGATCGGCTGGTCATCTCCTGGTTGATCTCACCCTCGTCGTCGTGCCGCGTCGCCGCGCCATACCGTGCGGACACCGCGTCCACACCGATGAAGCACAGGTCGATCGTCATCGCCTCGATCACCGGGCGCGCGAAATGGCCCACCAGCTCGAAGGATTGGGGACGTATGACGCCGCCGATCACAACCACTTTCAGCTGGCGCCGGACGGCCAGGTCACTGGCGATGTTGAGCGCGTTGGTGACCACGGTCAGCGAGTTGAGGGCGCCGTCCTCCCCCTCCGCCAGGTCCGCCCGGGACGACAGGCTGCGGGCGACCTCGGTCGTCGTCGTGCCGCCGTTGAAGCCGACGACCGACTGCGGTTCGATCAGCTCGGCGGCCCGGTCGGCGATGCGACGCTTCTGGTCGGACTGCCGGGCGTTCTTGTAGCGCAGGGGCAGGTCGTAGCTGACCGACCCGGCGACCGCGCCGCCGCGGGTACGGGAGATCAGTTGCTGGTCGGCCAGGTCGTCCAGGTCGCGCCGCGCCGTAGCCGGGGAGACGCCGAAGTCGTGCACCAGTTGGTCGACGTCGATGGAGCCGTCCTGCGCGATGCGCTCCAAGATGGCGTTGAACCGCTCATGCTTGCGCACGCACCACTCCTTTGACGATTTTTGCTCCTGAACCCGAAGTTTGCGTCAAAACACTGCACTTGTCGAGTCAGGTCCGCGCATCGGGCCCGCCCATGCGCTGCAGGTGTGCCGAAGGGGTATGCCGCGAGCGATGCTCACGACATACCCCTTCGACATACAGCTGCGGTGATGGCCTCAGCGGTCGGTGTCCACGATGTCCACGCGCACGTTCTTGCCACCGGCCAGCGCCTTGACGACCTCACGCAGAGCCGAGGCGGTGCGACCGGAGCGGCCGATCACCCGGCCGAGGTCGTCCGGGTGCACGCGAACCTCGAGCAGTTCGCCGCGCCGCCCGTTGGTGTGGCGCACGGTCACGTCCTCGTCGTGGTCGACGATGCCCTTGACCAGGTGCTCCAGCGCTTCCTCCAGCACGGGCTCAGCCCTCGGAGGTGGTGTCCGCAGCAGCGTCGGCTGCGGGAGCCTGGTCGGCCTCGACCGCGGCGCTCTCCTCAGTCTTGGCCTCGGCCTTCGGCTCGGCCTTCTTACGCGTGGTCGTCGCCGAGCCCTTGCCCGAGTCGTCGGCGGCGTTCTGCGCGGCGGCCAGGGCGGCCTCGTAGAGAGCCTTCTTGTCCGGCTTCGGAGCGGCGACCTTCAGGGTGCCCTCGGCGCCCGGCTCGCCCTTGAACTTCTGCCAGTCACCGGTGACCTTGAGGATGGCGGCAACCTGCTCGGTCGGCTGCGCGCCGACGCCCAGCCAGTACTGGGCGCGCTCGGAGTCCAGCTTGATGAAGCTCGGCTCCTCCTTGGGGTGGTACAGACCGATCTCCTCGATCGCACGACCGTCGCGCTTGGTGCGCGAGTCCATGACGACGATGCGGTACTGGGCGTTGCGGATGGCGCCGAAGCGCTTCAAACGGATCTTGACGGCCACGTGTGTGGTCTCCTTCGACATGATGGAGAGCAGCGGCGAGACCGGGGTGGGGACACACCGGGGAGCCGTTGCTCGGGGGTAGGCATGCGGCACCGTCGGTGAGAGGGCCTCCGGGCGCACGGGTACGCGCCTCATTCTGCCAGAGCCCGCGCCGGCTGCCCAATCGGCGGCGCTCCACGTACCGAGAGGAGTACCGACTGACCGAGAGGCGTACCGAATGGAGCGGATTCCGTGCGCCTCTCGGTCGTTCGGTACTCCTCTCGATCATCACTGTGGACAACTTCTGCGAGCATCGGCGCGACGGCGCCAGGCTGTCCTGGTATGAGCGCCCGCACCACTTGGAGCACCGCGCCGAGCCGACGTTCGACCCCGACGAACGTGCCTCCTACGTCGCAGGACGGGCGGCGGAGGTACGCCGGCTTCGCGGACTCTTTGCCTCCACTTCCCTGCAGAAGCTCGCATCGATCACGCATCTCGAGCCGTATGGCGAGCCGGGTCACGCCTCGTGGACCCGGCTGCGACAAGCGGCATTCGTGGCAGGTGATCTGGCCCGCCATGACGAACACGAGCGCACCATCCTGGTGGCGATCGCGATGCACCATGCGGCGCAGCAGCCGCCGATCTTCAGTCACGGCACCGCCAGGGCGATCTTGGATCTGCCGTCGATCGGTCGGAGTCCGCAGCTCGTCGAGTGCGTCAAACCGCCAGGCGGGTCCGGAAGGTCTCCCCAGGCACGTAGGCGAAGGACGTCGATCGTGCCGGCCTGCCTGTCGGTGGACGAGTTGCTGGTCACCACCATCGGTGTTTCGCTGACCGGCCCACCCGGCGTCTCAACGACCGAGAGGAGTAGCAACGTACCGAGAGGAGTACGGAATCGACCGAAATTCGTACTCCTCTCGGTCCATCGGTACTCCTCTCGATCAGTGCTGGGACGGGTCGGCGATCTGCCCGAGGAAGAGCGGCGCACCCGTCTGGGTGTCATGGATCGCGAAGAAGAACGCCCGATCGAGGGTGATCCGCTTCGGCAGTTGCGAGGGGACGGCACCGATCTGCATACCGACCCCGGTGGCCGCGGCGGCCTCGGTGCCGTGCTGGTCGACCTTCACCACGGACTGGTGGGTGACCGAACCGATCATGATGTCGCCCGGGTTGCCGGCGATGCCGGACAGGTCCGCCCGCCCGGTGAAGAGCCGGCGGACGCCGAGCGCCTGCAGGGCCTCGACCAGCTGGGCACGGGTGTCGATGGAGAACGGCGGCATGGTCAGCGTCACCTTGCCGTCGGCCTTGCCCTGGACCGCCTTGGGCAGCACGGTCGCCAAGGCGGTGCGTACGGCGCCGAACGCGCCCTTCGCGGGCAGGATGACCGTCATCGCGAGTCCGCCACCGACATACGGGATGGTGACGCTCTGCCAGTTGTCCCCCACCGCCACCGGCATGAGTGCCTTGGCGGTCATGAACGGCACCTTCACCTGCGTGCCGGCGGCCGTGGTGAACGGCCGCGGCGCGGACGGGTCGCCGAACTCCTCCTGCCAGGACGCCTTCAGGTAGAGCGCGTTGACCAGTTCCAGGCGGGTGGCGGGCGTGACCTGGGCCGGCGAGAGCAGGTCCGGGATGAGGCCGTGGGTGCGTTTGCTGACCCACCCGTTGATCTCCTGCAGCGCGCCGGTCGCGTCGTGCTGGTAGTCCACGACGTGCAGCTGCGCGGCATACCCCGTGGCGAGCTCGCGCAGGTAGTCCTTGCGCACCGCGAGTGTCTTGTCCGGCCACAAGGAGTTGGCCCCTCGCACGACCGCGGCGGTCTTGGAGCGCTGATCACTGTCCTTGACCGCCTGGGCGACGGCCGCGTCGATGGCGGTGACGTTGCCCGCCTGCCGCAGCTGATCCCCGCCGAGCGCCTTGTCCAGTTGCTGCCGGCTGACGCCGCGGGCACCGGCGTCGGTCATCGCCAGCGCGGCGTAGACCGAGTAGGGGCTGAGCGAGCCGTTGTCCGTCGCGCCGATCGTGGCGGTCTTCAGCAGCAGCCGCACACCGAAGTCGGTCAGGTCCGCACCGGCGCGGGCATTCGGCCCCGGGGTCATCCGGGCCGCGTCGACCGCGAGTACGCCGTCGGCCGCCGGAGCCACGGTCTGCTGCGAATCGCCTGTGCTCCCAGTGGGTTTCGTGCCCGTGCCGGAGCGTTCGGACGAGGGGCGCGAGGTCGACGAACAGCCGGCCAGGGCCGTCCCCAAGGAGACCAGCGCGAGAGATTGCAGAGCCTGCCGACGGTTCATGTGTGCCCCTTCGTTGACGTGTCCGAGCTGCTGCAGGAAAGACGTCGACACCCTGCGCGAGGTTGCGTCCGGACCGGTCGCGGTTCATCACCGGCAGGTAACAATCGTCTTCAGAATTTGGATATGTGTCCAATCTATGGTCCGGTGGTGAGGCCCGGCCACCGTCATCCCGGCCGGTTCACACTGTTCCAGCAGGAGGAATATCGGCGTGTCGGTGCTTGAGGCGCAACACCTGTACAAGATCTTCGGTCGACGGCCGGACGAGGTGGTGAAGCGGCTCGCAGCGGGCGCCGACGCCGCGGAACTGCGCGAGAAGTATGGCGCCACACCCGCCGTCATCGACGCATCGTTCGAGGTGCAGCAGGGCGAGATCTTCGTGGTGATGGGACTGTCCGGATCGGGCAAGTCGACGCTCATCCGGATGCTCAACGGGCTGCACCCGCCGACCTCCGGCAAGGTGCTCGTCCACGGTGCGGACATCAGCGCGATGGGCGGCAACCAACTGCGCCAGACCCGGCGCGAGCACATCAGCATGGTCTTCCAGCACTTCGCGCTCTTCCCGCACCGCACGGTGCTGCAGAACGCGGCATACGGACTGAAGATCAAGGGCGTCCGCGACAAGGAGCGGCAGGAGAAGGCCCGCGAGGCCCTGAGCCTGGTCGGCCTGGACGGCTGGGCGGACCACAAGCCCGGTGAGCTCTCCGGCGGTATGCAGCAGCGGGTCGGCCTGGCCCGGGCGCTCGCCGCGCAGACCGACATCATGCTGATGGACGAGGCGTTCAGCGCCCTGGACCCGTTGATCCGCCGCGACATGCAGGATCAGCTGATCGAGCTGCAGCAGAAGCTGGGCAAGACCATCGTCTTCATCACCCACGACCTCAACGAGGCCATGCGCATCGGCGACCGCATCGCGATGATGCGCAACGGCCGGATCGTCCAGATCGGCACCGCCGAAGAGATCCTCACCGACCCCGCCAACGACTACGTCGCGCAGTTCATCGCCGACGTGGACCGCACCCGGGTGCTCACCGCCGGCTCGATCATGGAGCCGCCGGTCGCCACCCTCGGCGTCGGCAACGGGCCGAAGGCCGCACAGAAGCTGATGCGCGAACATCAGCAGGCCGGCCTGTATGTCGTCGGTCGCGACCGCACCCTGCAGGGCTACGTGATGGAGGAGACGGTCGCCACGCAGCGTGAGCTGCCGACCATCGAGTCGCTGGTGCAGCCGATCGAGACGGCGGTGTCGGTCGAGGAGCAGGCGGCGCACCTGTTCACACCCGCGGCCAGCGTGCGTCTGCCGCTGCCGGTCGTCGACGGCGAGAACAAGCTGCGCGGCGTCATACCGCGCGTGACGCTGCTGGCCGCACTCGGTCAGGTGGACGGCCACGAGACGGCTACTCGTGACACCGATGCGCCGACGGCCGACAGATCCGATGATGCTCCCGGCTTCGTGGCCGGCGCGACGACAGGAGGTGCCCTGTGAGCACGGTCGTGCCACGTATTCACCTGGGCGACTGGGCCAACGACGTCGTCGACTGGCTCGGCAACCACTGGGGCGGCTTCTTCGACGGCTTCGCCAACGTGCTCAACAGCCCGGTGAACTGGATCGCCGACGGCCTGGTGCACACGCCGATCATCGGCTTGGTCATCGCCTTCGCGGTCATCGCCTGGCTGGCACGCGGCTGGAAAATGGCCATCGCGACCGTGATCGGCTTCCTGCTGATCGACGGCTTCGATCAGTTCGCACCGGCGTTGCACACCTTGTCGCAGATCCTGGTCGGCAGCATCATCGCGATCGTCATCTCGATCCCGCTGGGCATCCTGAGCGCGCGGAACAAGCGGGTGGCCAGCGCGATCCGGCCCGTCCTGGACTTCATGCAGACGCTGCCTGCCTACGTCTACATCCTGCCGTGCCTGTTCCTGATGGGTATCGGCGCGGCGACCGCGGTGATCGCCACGGTGATCTTCGCGATGCCCCCGGGTGTGCGCTTGACCGAGTTGGGCATCCGGCAGGTCGATCAGGAGATGGTGGAGGCCGGCCAGGCGTTCGGCGCGACACCGCGTGAAGTGTTGCGCGGCATCCAGCTGCCGTTGGCGTTGCCCAACATCATGGCCGGGATCAACCAGGTGATCATGCTGGCGCTGTCGATGGTGGTCATCGCCGGTGTCACCGGCGCACCCGGCCTGGGCACCAACGTCTTCGCCGCGCTGTCCCGACTGGACGTCGGCATCGGCGCCGAGGCCGGCATCTCGGTCGTCATCCTGGCGATCTACCTGGACCGGGTCACCGACGGCTTCAGCAAGGGCGAGCTCGGCCTGGTCGCCGAGCTGCGCACGCTACGCCGCCGCAGCCGCGCGAACGCAGCGGTGACCAGCCCGTCGGCCGGCTGAACGTCCCCAGGTGCACCGGCCCGCAGACCAACACGAGTGGACGTGAACGGAAAGAGGAGAGACACACTGATGGAAAACACTCGACGAAACGTGCTCGGCGGCCTGGCCGCGCTCGGCGTGGGCGGCCTGCTCAGCGCCTGCGGCACCGCGGCGTCGTCCGGCGGCTCGAACGACTCCGGCAGCGGCTCCGGCGGTGACTCCGGCGGCAGTGGCGTCGGTGCGAAGGTGGGCCACAAGATCATCGGTATCGAGCCCGGCGCAGGACTGACGATGGCGACACAGCGGATGCTCAAGGCCTATGGCCTGTCGGACTGGACCCTGCAGACCTCGACCACCACCACGATGCTCGCTGCGCTGAAGAAGGCCGTCGACGACAAGAAGCCGATCATCGTCACCCTCTGGCGTCCGCACTGGGCCTACAGCGCGTTCCCGATCAAGGACCTGAAGGACCCCAAGGGGGCCATGGGCAAGCCCGACGGCATCTATGCCGTCGGCACCAAGAGCTTCGCCTCCGACTTCCCCGAGGTCGAGGCGATGCTGAAGAACTTCCACATGACCGATGCGGAGCTGGCCCCCCTGGAGGAGCAGGTCTTCCAGAAGCACAAGAGCAAGCCCGAAGCCGGTGTAGCTGCTTGGATGAAGGCGAACAAGAGCTTCGTCGACAAGTTGTCCGAGGGTGTCACCGCCAAGCCGGGCAAGAAGAGCATCCGGATCGGTTACATCAACTGGGACGAGGACGTCGCGACCACACTGATGTGGAAGAAGATCCTGGAGGGCAAGGGCTACTCGGTCAAGACGACCCAGATCTCCGACGCCGGCCCCGTCTACGTCGGCCTGGCCAAGGGTGACATCGATCTCTATCTCGACGCCTGGCTGCCGGCCACCCACAAGACGTATTGGGACAAGTACGGCGACAACCTGACCAAGATCGTCAAGTGGTACGACAGCGCGCCGTTGACGATCGCGGTCCCGAAGTACATGAAGATCGATTCGCTGGAGGACCTGAAGGCCTGATCCGCACTGCGGCGGCCGAGGAGGTCATGCAGCTCCGGTGACCGTCCCGAGACGGGACGGACGTGCCGATGCGGGCGCGAAATCGACTGTCTACCGGTTGATTTCGCGCCCGCTTCGTGCGCTTGGTCACATCTGCGCCGCCCCGGCGAAAATCCACATGCGCCTGTCGGTGCATCCGCGTAGCGTTGACAGGCGATGACCACCACTGCTACCCGAGCCTCCGACGGCACCGTCACCCAGCCGCCGGCCGCTCCCCCACACGACCACCGTCGACAGCTCGGCTGGCGCCGCCTCGCCGGACTGTCCACGATCTTCACGCTGAGCGTGCTCATGGTCGGCACGGTCGCCCAGACCATGGGCACCGTCGTGGCCGGGCGGCTGGCCGCACACCCGACCAGGACCCTGGTCATCCTGCTGGCGGTGTGCGTCGTCGGCGGCGCTGTCCTCGACACCGTCGGCCGCTACTTCTGGGCCTCGATCATCGACCGGGCCGAGGGGGCGCTGCGCGCCGACCTGCTGGACGCCGCTCTGCACCAACCGCTTTCGGCGTTGTCGGAGCAGGCGGTCGGTGAAGTCCTCGACCGCGTCGACGACGACACGCACGAGGTAGGCACCCTGTTGCGCCAGCAGGTATGGCGATTGCTGCAGACCCTCGTCGCGCTGGTGCCGATGTGGCTGATCGCCGGCTTCACCTGGTGGCCGGCCTGGCTGCTCTTCCCGGCCATCGCCAGCGTGACCTTCCTGGTTATCAAGCCCAAGCTGGGCGAGCTCGCCCGCCGCAAGGTCGCCGAGGAGATCTCCTGGACCGACCACGCCGCCGCCCTCGAGGAGAGCATCGCCGGCGCCGACGACCTGCGTACCAGCCTCGGGCAGCCGTTCGCGATCGCGCGGCTGGCCCGCCTGTCGGCGACCATCCACGCACGCTTCAAGAGTGTGCTGGATCTGGAGTGGCTGCTGACCCTGCGGGCCAGCGTGCTGCTGCACGGCCTGCTGGCCGCCGTCGGTCTGGTCGGCATCGCGTTGGTGGCCGGCGGCGGCATGTCGATCGCCGCGGTGGTGACGCTGGTCCTGGTGACCACGACCTTCGTCGGCCAGATCGACATGACCGCTCGGCACCTGCCCGACCTGCAGACCGGCATCGGTGCCCTGATCCGGCTGCGGCAGATGCTGTCGGTCGAACCCGAGCCGGTCGGTGGCGCGGCCCTGCCCGACGCGCCCCTCGACATACGCCTGGACAACCTCGAATTCAGTTACGACGAGGGCTCGTTCGCACTGCAGGACCTCACGTTGCATGTCCCTGCCGGGCACACGGTGGCGCTGGTCGGACGGACCGGATCCGGCAAGTCGACACTCGCGTCGCTGCTGTCGCGGGCGGTGGAGCCGCCGGCCGGCATGGTCTTCCTCGGCGGCGCCGACGTCACGACCCTCGACCTGGCTCGGTTGCGCTCCTCGGTCGGCGTCGTCACCCAGCGCACCGAGCTGCTCGTCGGCACGCTGGCCGAGAACATCGCGCTCTTCGCCGACATACCGCGTGCGACGATCGTCGACGCCGTCGAGCGGCTCGGCCTGACCGACTGGGTCGACGGTCTGCCGGACGGCCTCGACACGGTGCTGGGCGCCAGTGGCACCTCCCTGTCGGCCGGTGAGGAACAGTTGGTCGCCTTCGCGCGCCTGCTGGTCCGGGACGTCCGGGTCGTCGTGCTGGACGAGGCGACCGCCCGGATGGACCCGCTCACCGAGCGACGCGTCGTCTCTGCCGCGGAGCATCTGCTCGCCGGCCGCACCGGTGTGCTGGTCGCCCACCGGCTGAGCACCATCGCCCGGGCCGACCAGGTGGCCGTGCTCGACCGCGGCCGCCTGGTGCAGAGCGGTCCGCGACAGAAGCTGGCCACGGTCGAGGGGCCGTTCCGTTCCCTGCTCGAGGCGTCGGCCGCGCACGAGGTCGAGGAGCACGAGCAGCAGCGGGCCGAGCAGCACCACGGCGGCGCGCCGGACGGCGACCAGGTCGGTGGCCGGCGGCGTTCCGGGCCTGCGCCGGAGAACGTCGACCCCGGTCACGGACCGTCGCTGGCCCGCGGGGTCGCGCACGCGTTGCGCATCACCCCACGGTGGGGCGCGACGGCGATCGGCCTGTTCTTCGGCTCGGCACTGCTGGGTTCGCTCGGCGCCGTCACGGGCCTGGTGTGGGGCAATGCCGTCGAAGACCTGAAGAACGGCCATACGCCGACCACGCTCGGGGTGCTGCTCGTGGTGAGCCTGCTGGCCGGACCGGTGATGCTGTCCGAGGCGATCCGGCGTTACCCGCGCTGGTGGGTCGAAGTGCTGCTGCGCACCCGGATGTCGGTCCTCATCGGGCAGACCCGTGGTCACCGGCTGGCCAAGACCCCACCGGGCGAGGTCATGGGCCGCGCGCTGGACTCCGACCGGTTCGCGATGTATGCCGACCGGTGGGTCGACTTCATCAACGGCCTGCTGATCGCCGTGGTGACCGCCGTCATCGGTGGCACCGTGCTCGCCGGCCTGGTGCTGCTCGGAGTGATGGTCGGCGCCGCGGTCGCCTCGAGCGCGGGCCGGCCGATCGCCGGACGGTCGGCGGCCAAGGCGTCGGAGTCGCGCGCCAACTTCGGTCGTGCGCTCGTGTCGGCGTTGGAGTCGGCTCGGACGGTCAAGCTGGCCGCGCGCACGCCCGAGGTGCATCGGCACCTGCAGCGTGTCGACGGCGGGCGGGTCGATGCGGCGATCTCCGAGCACCGCGTGCGCGCCATCCTCGACGGTGTGCCGATCATCCTGGTGCAGGTGGGTGTCGTCGTGGCCTGGGCAGCCTTCTTCGAGGGCGTGTGGGGCCTGGCGACCGCGATCCTGGTCGCCAATGCGGTGAGCGGGTTCGACTGGTTCGGCCGGGTCGCCGGGTCCGTGGTGACCGAGGCCCCGGGTGCGCGCGCCTGGCAGAAGGCGACCAGCCGGTTCGCCGGTGGCGTCGACCTGGTCAGCCTGTCCCCCGACATCAACCTGCTGGAGGGCACCGCGCCGACACCGCCACCAGTCGAGCGGAACCCGTTGCAGGAGCTGACGGTTCGCGACTTCAGCGCCATACACGACGACGGGACGATCGGTGTGTCCGGCGTCGACCTGACGGTGCGGCGCGGCGAGTTCGTGCTGCTGCTGGGCCAGATCGGCTCGGGCAAGTCGAGCCTGCTCGGCTCGCTGGCGGGGCTGTTGTCCCACACCGGGTCGTTGCAGTGGAACCACGAGGAGATCGCCGACGCACAGGCCTTCCTCCGCCCGGCGCAGGTCGCGCACGTGGCGCAGGTGCCCCGCGTGCTGTCCGGCACCTTCGCCGACAACGTGCAGCTCGGGCACTCCGACCGCCCGTTCACCGGACCGGTCGCCACGGCCCGACTGGCACCCGACGTCGACGCGGCCGGCGGTCCCGACTCGGTGATCGGTCACCGCGGCGTGCGACTGTCCGGCGGGCAGGTGCAGCGTCTCGCGCTGGCCCGCGCGCTGGCGACGGAGAGCGAGTTGCTGCTGGCCGACGACGTGTCGAGTGCGCTGGACGCCAGCACCGAGATCGAGTTGTGGGCCGCCCTGCGCGAGCGGCACACGACGGTCATCGGCGCCACCTCCAAGCGCGCCGCGCTGGCCCAGGCCGACCGGGTCGTCGTGCTCGTCGACGGTGCGGTCACCGACATCGGCCCGTGGTCCCACCTGCGTGCCCGCTGGGATCACCTGGCCGGCTGAGCGTCATACAGCAGGCCGACCGGCGAACGGCCCGGCGGGAGTTGTCCCGCCGGGCCGTGGTGCCGTGTTGGCGATGACCGCAGCGTCTGTTCCGGCGACCGTTGCCGGTTGAGCGCGCGTCAGACTCCGGTGCTCGCGTGCCGCTCCAGGAAGCGGTAGACCTCGGTGTCGTCCACGCCGGGGAAGACGCCCGGCGGCATTGCCGCCAGCAGGTGTGAGTGCACGCGCGCCGACGGCCATGCCTGCCCCGACCACCGGGCCGCCAGGGCACCCGGCGGCTGGTTGCAGCAGCTCGGGTCGGGGCAGCGGGACACCGCGCGTTCGGTCGTCTCGCGCCCGCGCATCCACTTGACGTGCTGGTAGGGCACGCCGACGTTGACCGCGAAGAGGCCGTCCTTGGTCCGGTCCACGACAGCGGTGCACCAGTACGTGCCCGACCGGGTGTCGGTGTAGGCCTGGTAGGCCTGGGAGAGGTCGGGCTGCTCGAAGATGCGCCGCGCGGTCCACGAGCGGCATACGCGTTGTCCCTCGATCGCGCCGGTCGGGTCGGCGGGGAAGCGCACGCCGTCGTTCTCGTACGCCTTGTAGACGACACCGTCCTGACTGATCCGCATGAAGTGCACCGGCAGCCCCAGATGCCGCGTGGCCAGGTTGGTGAAGCGGTGTGCCGCGGTCTCGTAGGAGACCGCGTAGGCGTCGCGCAGGTCCTCGATGGCGATGTCCTTGTCGGCCTTGGCACGCCGCAGGAAGTCGACCGTCTCGTGCTCCGGCATCAGCAGCGCCGCCGCGAAGTAGTTGATCTCCACCCGCTGCGACAGGAACTCGGCGTAGTCGGCCGGCGGCTGGTGTCCGAGGATCAGGTGCCCGACCGCGTGCAACGCCAGCGACCGCGAATCATGTTGCCCTGCCTCGGGTTGCGGCAGGTAGATGCGGTGGTTGTGCAGGTCGGTGACCGTGCGCGTGGAGCCGGGCAGGTCCGAGGTGTGCACGAGTTTGTAGCCCAGGTGTGCGGCGATCCGGTCGACCGCCGCGCGGCTGATCGGGCCACCCGGATGGTGGATGGCCGCCAATAGCTTCCCGGCCTCCTCCTCGATGTCGCCGAAGTAGTTGTCGGCGGCGCGCATGCGCTCGCGCAGCTGTGCGTTGGCGCGCCGGGCGTGCTCGGGCGTCGCCGCGCTGTCCGCTCGCGCCGACGCCATGGCCTCGTGCATGCCGACCAACGCCTCCAACGCCTCGGTCGGCAGCCGCGGACTCACCTTCACCCGTGGCAGCCCGAGCGCTTCGTATGACGGAAGGCGTTGCGCCCGCTCGAGCCGGATCTCCAGGGCCGCACGGCGACTCGGCGGCGCCGTCGACAGCAGGTCCGACAGCGGTGTGTCCAGTTCGGCGGCCAACGCCGAGATCACCGACAGGCGCGGCTCGCGCTTGCCGTTCTCGATCAGCGAGAGTGCCGAGGTCGACATACCGACGGCTTCGGCCACGTCACCCAACGTGCGGCCGGCCTCCTGGCGCACATGACGCACGCGACGCCCGACCGTCAGTGCGTCGGGAGCGTCGGCCGTCTCCTTGACGGCCTGTTTCGCGCGCGGACGGGTCAGCCGACCCGGATCGCGCTCGGGTGAGGCGGATGTCACAGAGGTCATGTTTTTGACACATCCTTCGTCGAACACGGCAGTGAAACTCGCGGCATGGCACGACAGTATCGCAAATTTGGCAGTTTTTTATCCCGATCTCTCTGTCGACAGGGCTGGTGGTTACCCCAAAGTTGGACGCATCGAAGCACCACAGATCGCGAAAGGACCGCAGGAGCTATGAGCACCGAGCAGCAGCCGAGCACCACCGATCAGGAAACCGCCCTGCAGAACGACTGGCACAGCAACCCCCGCTGGGCCGGCGTCAAGCGCGACTACACCGCCGGCGATGTCATCAAGCTGCGCGGCACGGTGCAGGAGGAGTTCACCCTCGCCAAGCGTGGCGCCGAGCAGCTGTGGGACAAGCTGCACACCGAGGACTACGTCAACGCGCTCGGTGCGCTGACCGGCAACCAGGCGGTCCAGCAGGTCAAGGCCGGCCTCAAGGCCATCTACCTGTCCGGGTGGCAGGTCGCCGGTGACGCCAACCTCGCCGGGCAGACCTACCCGGACCAGTCGCTCTACCCGGCCAACTCCGTGCCGGCCGTCGTGCGGCGCATCAACAACGCGTTGCTGCGCGCCGACCAGATCGAGTTCTCCGAGGGCATCAAGACCGTCGACGAATGGATCGTGCCGATCGTCGCCGACGCCGAGGCCGGCTTCGGCGGGCCCCTCAACGCCTTCGAGCTGATGAAGAACATGATCGCGTCCGGCGCCGCGGGTGTGCACTGGGAGGACCAGCTGGCCTCGGAGAAGAAGTGTGGTCACCTCGGCGGCAAGGTGCTGATCCCGACCCAGCAGCACGTGCGCACCCTGAACGCCGCGCGCCTGGCCGCCGACGTCTCCGGCACTCCGTCGGTCATCATCGCCCGCACCGACGCAGAGGCGGCGACCCTGCTGACGGCCGACGTCGACGAGCGCGACCGTGAGTTCCTGACCGGCGAGCGCACCGCCGAGGGTTTCTACAAGGTCCGCAACGGCATCGAGCCGTGCATCGCGCGCGCGAAGGCGTATGCCGAGTACGCCGACCTGATCTGGATGGAGACCGGCACCCCGGACCTGGAGCTGGCCAAGCAGTTCGCCGACGCCGTGCATCAGGACTTCCCCGACCAGATGCTGGCGTACAACTGCAGCCCGTCCTTCAACTGGAAGAAGCACCTGGACGACGACACGATCGCCAAGTTCCAGCGCGAGCTGGGCGCGATGGGCTTCAAGTTCCAGTTCATCACCCTGGCCGGCTTCCACGCGCTCAACTACTCGATGTTCGACCTGGCCCACGGTTACGCCCGCGAGCAGATGAAGGCGTACGTCGAACTGCAGGAGAAGGAGTTCGCCAGCGAGAGCCGCGGCTACACGGCGACCAAGCACCAGCGCGAGGTCGGCACCGGCTACTTCGACCTGGTCTCCACCGCCCTCAACCCCGACAGCGCCACCACCGCACTGAAGGGCTCCACCGAAGCCGCTCAGTTCTGAGGTTCCCCACTTACCCGGGTCTGCGCGGTCACCTGGCTCCGGCCGCGCAGGCTCGGGTAATCCCCCTTCACGAAGTTCTCCGCTCGTACCTCGCTCCGATACTTCGCGCGGACGCCGAGTCCCAGAGCCGCTGTTTCACCGCATTTACAACGAACACCCCGTGACAGCAAGGCAATTCGCAACCCGGAAAGGACACCTGTCATGTGTGAGACCCACGGCACCCCAGTGGTGCACGGCACCCGACACGCACGCTTCGACCAGATCGTGACCCCGGAAGCGCTTGCCTTCGTAGCCACTCTCGACGGCGCGTTCGCCGGCTGCCGCGCCGAACTGCTCGCCGAACGCCGGCGCCGCGCCAAGGACATCGACGCCGGCGCCGACCTGGATTTCCTGCCGGAGACCGCCGCGATCCGTGCCGATCCGACCTGGAAGGTCGCGGCACCCGCGCCCGGGCTGTCCGACCGCCGATGTGAGCTCATCGCCCCCGCGTCCCCGAGCACGGCCGCACACGCGATGAACTCGGGGGCGTCGACCTGGTTGGCGGACCTGGAGGACGGCGTCGCACCCTCCTGGCGCAACATCGTCGACGGCCAGATCACCTTGTATGACGCCATCCGCGGCGACCTTCGCTACACCTCGTCGGAGGGCACGACGCTGACCACCGACGGTGACGGCCCGACCATCATCATGCGGCCGCGCGGCTGGCACTTGTGCGAGAAGCACATCACCATCGACGGGCGGCCGATTTCCGCGTCGCTGTTCGACTTCGGCCTCTACTTCTTCCACAACGCGCAGCAATTGATCGACAACGGCGCCGGACCCTACTTCTACCTGCCCAAGATCGAGTCGCACCTGGAAGCCCGGCTGTGGAACGACGTGTTCGTCCTCGCCCAGCGCGAGCTCGGCATACCGCAGGGCACCATCCGCGCGACGGTGCTGATCGAGACACTGCCGGCGGCGTTCGAGATGGACGAGATCCTCTACGAACTGCGTTCGCACTGCAGCGGATTGAACGCCGGCCGGTGGGACTACATCTTCAGCTACGTGCGCACCTTCGCCCACCGTGGTGACGAGTTCGTGCTGCCGGACCGCGACAAGGTCACCATGACGACGCCGATCCTGCGGTCGTTGACCCAGCTGCTGGTGGCCACCTGCCACAAGCGGTGGGCCTACGCCATCGGCGGTCCGGCCGCGGTCAACCCGACCGGTCAGGACGAGCAGGCCCGGCACCGGGCCCTGGCGCAGGTCACCGCCGAGAAGCAGCGGGAGGCGACCGAGGGCTTCGACGGCTCCTGGGTGGCGCACCCCGCGCTGGTGGAGACCTGCCTGGCGGCATACCGCAGCATCCTGGGCGAGCGCACCGACCAGCGCTCGCTGCGCCAGGCGGTGGGCATCTCGGCACGCGACCTGGTCTCCCTGGAGGGCACGCAGCAGACGATCAGCCTGCACGGCGTGCGCACCAATGTGTCGGTGGCGCTGCGCTACCTGGCCGCGTGGGTCGACGGCAGGGGCGCGCTCACCATCGACAATCTGATGGAAGACGCTGCCACTGTTGAGATCTCGCGTGCCCAGCTGTGGCAGTGGCTGCACCACGAGTCGCAGCTGGCCGAGGGCCCGCAGGTCACCCGGGAGCTGCTGGACCGGGTCATCGACGAGGAGATCGGCAAGCTGACCCGTGGGCAGGACGACATGACCACGGCACGTTACGAAGCGGCCCGCGAGGTGCTCGAGTTCGTCGCACTGAGCGATTACCTGCCCGGCTTCTTCACCAACTACGCCTACGTCCGCTACCTCACCGAACAGGCGTTGCGGATGAAGCCGACCAGCCGGGAAGACTTGCGACAGTCCGAGCAGGTCACGCCGACGGACGATTCGGCCGAGTCGGCCGCCTGACCCCAGCGGCACCGAGCGGCCCAGGACCCGCGGCATCGTTCGCCGGTTCCTGGGCCGCTGCGTGTGTTTGCGATCCTCCCGGCGCAGGCGTGCCGGGATGTGGGACCGTTGGCGCCATGACTGCACGTATGCCGAGCGAGACCTCCGCACAGGACCGCATCTGGATGGCCTTCCCGTCCCAGGGCTACACCCTCGGGGACACCGCGGCCGAGGCCGACGAGGCCCGCTCGACGTGGGCGGCCGTCGCGCACGCCGCGCTGGAGTTCGAGCCGGTGACCATGGTCGTGGACCCCGAGGACGCCGACGTCGCGCGACGCTACCTGTCGGCGGAGATCGACGTCGTCCACACCCCACTGGACGACGCGTGGATGCGCGACATGGGCCCCACGTTCGTGTATGACGACGGCGCGCTCGCCGGGGTGAACTGGATCTTCAACGGCTGGGGGGCGCAGGACTGGGCGACCTGGGACAAGGACGCGAAGGTCGCGACATACGTCCTGGAGCAGGCGCAGGTGCCTCGGATCGACTCGCCGATCGTCAACGAGGGCGGCGGTTTCCACGTCGACGGCGAGGGCACGGTGCTGGTCACCGAGACCGTGCAACTGGACCCGGGACGCAACCCGGACGCCACCAAGGCGGACATCGAGGCCGAACTCGCCCGCACCATCGGCGCCACCCACGTGGTGTGGCTGCCCCGAGGTCTGACCCGCGACTCCCAACGGTTCGGCACCCGCGGGCACGTGGACATCGTGGCGGCGATCCCGTCCCCCGGAGTGCTGTTGCTGCACGACCAGCGCGATCCGGATCACCCGGATCACGCGGTCATGCGCGAGATCGAGGCGGCCCTGCAGCAGACCACCGACGCCGCGGGTCGCGCGTGGGACATCCGCAAGGTGCCTGCGCCGGCCGTGCTCACCGACGACGAAGGGCCGGTCGACTACAGCTATCTCAATCACCTGGTGGTCAACGACGGGGTCATCGCGTGCTCGTTCGACGATGTCCACGACGAGGAGGCAGCCGCCGTGCTCGCCGACGCCTATCCGGGGCGAAGAGTGGTGACGGTCGACGCGCGACCGCTCTTCGCGCGCGGCGGTGGCGTGCACTGCATCACGCAGCAGCAACCGGTCACACCCGACGCCTCGTAGGGCCGCCGACCGCCAGGGTTCGGCCTGCCCCGATCAGCCCGCGAAGGCGGCTCGTGCGATCAGCGAGGCACGGGTCACGGTGCGGGCGTCCACCGGCCGCGACGTGTCGACGTCGATGCGACGGCCGAAGTCGAATGCGCCCGCGTTGCGGTCGATCCAGTCCCAGTCGAGATCCTGCTGCACGGCAGCGTCCGCGCCGTGGACCGCGTGCCGCCGGCCGGCGCGCACTCGGTCGTCGTGCCGGCGGCGAGCGGTGGCGATCGGCAGGTCGCACCACACGTGCGGCACGGTGCGCGGATCGAAGCCGGCGCTGCGCAGTCCGTCTCTCACCCGTCGGTGATCGTCGGGCCACCAGATGCTCTCCACCACCCCACCCACCGGCGAGGCCGCCAGCAGGCGCCATACCAGCTCGCTCGCACCGGGGCCCAGCGGCGAACCGGCGCCGCCGGTGCCCTGCAGGGCGGGCCGCACCGACGGCGGGAGGAGGTCGAAGATCGTTTCCTTGACGGTGTCCTTGGCGAAGAGCGGCAGGCCGAGTTCGGCGGCGATGCGCGGTGCGAGGGTCGACTTGCCGGAGGCGGGAACGCCGTTGACGGCCACCACCATGCGCACCGGTCTGGAGGGAGCGTATGCCGCCGCCGGCCACTCGTCCCGGGTCAGTGCATGCATGACGTGGTCGCGCCACGCGGCGCCGTCCGTGCTCGGCAGCCACAGCATGTCGCGGACCAGCCCCTCGCGGCGGAAGCCCAGAGAGCGCAGCATGCCGGCCGAGGTGGCGTTGCCCGGGCGCACATTGGCCTCCAGGCGGTGCAGGCCCATCCCTTGCGGTGAGCCGGTGAACGCCAGGTTGATGATCTGCCGCAGTCCTTCGGCGAACAAGCCCCTGCCGACATACGGGTCGTAGGCGTCGTAGCCCAGCACACCGCTCTGGAAGCGGCCGCGAACCACGTTGGTGACATTGACCTTCCCGACGATGCCGTGGCTGCCCTCGGCGTCGGCCGCGTGGATCAGGAACGTGCGGTGTTCCTCGCTCTGTCGCTCCAGGTGCCAGTTGATGTCATCGGGGTTGACGGGGTTCCACACGCCGATGCGTGCGGCGGACTGCTGCACCGCCGTCCGGTATGCCGGGACGTCCTCCGGGCGCACCGTGTGCACCCAGACGCGTCGTCCGGAGGATCGCAACGGAGCAAGTCGCCAACTCACCCGAGCATCCTGCCAGGGTCGACGGCGTGATGTTCGGGCACGGCGTGGTCAGACCTGGCGGCCGCGCAGCACGATGTGGCGCGGATCGGCCAGCACGCCGACGTCCTGGCGTGGATCCGCCTGGTAGACCACGAAGTCCGCGCTCTCCCCCTCCTCGATCCCCGGCCGGCCGAGCCATTCGCGGGCTCCCCAGGTGGCGGCGCTGATCGCCTCGACGTTCGTCATGCCGGCGCGGGTCAACTCGGCAACCTCCGCCGCGGCGAGGCCGTGCGGGAGTTGCCCGCCGGCGTCGGTGCCGACCCAGATCGGCACGCCGGCCTCGTGCGCGGCGGCGATGGTGTCGTAGCGCCGGGCATAGAGGTCGCGCATGTGCGCGCCGTATGCCGGGAACTTCGCCTCACCCGCCTCGGCGAACTGGGGGAAGTTCTCGATGTTCACCAGTGTCGGCACGATCGAAATGCCTTGCCGGGCGAACAGATCGATGGAATCGGGCTGGAGTCCGGTGGCGTGTTCGATGCAGTCGGTGCCGGCTGCTGCGAAGTCCAGCAGGGACTCCTCGCCGAAGCAGTGCGCCGTCACCCGGGCACCCTCTTCGTGCGCGGCCTCGATGGCGGCCGCCAGCGCCTCGCGCGGCCAGCAGGGTGACAGGTCGCCACGGTCGCGATCGATCCAGTCACCGACCAGCTTGACCCAGCCGTCGCCGCGGCGGGCCTCCTGCCGCACGTAGACGACGAGGTCCTCGGGCTCGATCTCGTGGGCGAAGTTGCGGATGTAGCGCTTGGTCCGGGCGATGTGCCGGCCGGCGCGAATGATGCGCGGCAGGTCCTCCCGGTCGTCGATCCAGTGCGTGTCCACCGGCGAACCCGCGTCGCGCAGCAGGAGGGCGCCGGCCTCGCGCTCCCGCAGTGCGTGTTGCTCGGTCGTCGCCTTGTCGACGCCGCCGTGCGCCTCCAGCCCGACGTGGCAGTGGGCGTCGACCAGCCCGGGCAATGTGAATCCCTGCACCGTCTGGGCGTTATCGGTCGACTGCGGCGCGGTCCAGCTGATGCGGCCGTCCACCACCCACATCTCGTCGCGAACCTCGTCGGGACCGACCAGGATCTGGCCGGTCACGTGCAGCACCGGGGAGTCCATCGCCATACCGTCGACCCTATCCGTACTTCTGCGCCGAACCGGGCAGGTATGGCACGTGTGCGGCATACGCTGACCACATGCGGGGGCGAGAGCACCAGGACGAGCGGCTGGAGGAGTTCATCGCGGCCCGCAGCCAGGATCTGCATCATGACGCCTACCAGCTGACCGCCGCGCAGGAAACCGCCGAACACCTGGTGGTCACGGTGCTGGCCGACATGCGCCGCGAGCACGTCGACCTGACCCGGGCCGGCGCCGACGCGCGGCTGCGGATGGCACGCGCCGCCGCGCGACACGATGCACCGACCCGGAGCGTCGACGTGTCGCAGCCGCCTCGACGTTTCCAGGTGCTGGCACGGCTCTCGCCCCGACAACGCGCCGTCCTGCTGGCACAGGTCGTCGACAACCATGACGAGCGGGAGACCGCCCGCGCGCTGGGCCTGTCCACCCGGTCCGTCACCGACACCCTCCGCTCGATCCCGTATGACGAACTACCCGGCGCATCCCCGCACTCCGGCGAACTACGGTCTCTACTGGAGGAATTCGGCGACCTCGCCACCACCCCGGGGCCGGCCACCACCCTCACCGATGTGCGGGACGCACCACCGCCCGCACGACGCCCGCGGTGGACGTATGTCGCGGCGCCGCTGGTCATCGTCCTGACGATCGCATCACTGGTGATCACGCAACGCTGGCACGACGATTGGCTGCGCAGCCCGGAAGGCCTGAACCGCGTGCACGGCACGCACTTCCCGGCATACACGCAGGGCTACCGGCTCGTCGACATCCACGAGATCGCCCCGGGGCCTGCGGTGCCCTTCACCGTGAGCGGGGACGCAGCAGTCGCGGTCCAGTGTGCCGTGGACCGTCGGACGCCGACCTTCGTCGCAACGCTGACCAGCCAGTTGGTCGGCACCTTCCAGGCGCAGTGCTCCGGCCGCCGGGCGGGCATGCATCTGGTCCCCGCGCGCGGGGACACCAGTGTCGCCATACATGACTATCGACGCCCGCGTTGGCCGGTGGCGGTCTACCGCAGGGTGCCATGGGACCAATATCCTGTGGCCACAACAGGTTTCGTCGTTGAGCACGATCAGACGCTGCACGGGGAAGACCCGACGACGTCCAGCGGTTCTCCGCTGCAGCCGTCCTCCGCCGGGCACGTTCTGACCCTCGCCGGGAGCGCCGCCGGGCCGAACGGCACGTTCACCGGTCAGCTCGCCATCCCGGCGGACGTCCCAGGGACGAACCTGGTGGTCTCCGGCCTGCTCTCCCCCACCACCACCGGCCGTTTCAAGGTGGCGGTCGCCGGCCGCACGCCATGGACGACATGCGGCGGACACGACCTGACCTACTACGCCGGCCGCACCAACACGTGGTGTGAGTTCGTCGACCGGCGGGTGCCGCAGGTGCCGTTCACCGAGTTCGAGCCGCCGGCGCCGAGCAGCCGCACGCTGCCGGTGACCATCACCGTCGAGCACGCCCGAGGTCCCTGGACACTGCAGATCGTCGCCGACCGCTACAAATTGGACAACGGCGCAGTCGACGACGCCGGATCGGCCCCGCGCAACTGAACCGCCCCCTGCCTCCCGCGAGGAAGTGACGACAGTAGCGACCTTGTCGCCCGAAAGCCCGTTCCGACGCGAGGAAGTGACAACAGTAGCGACCTTGTCGCCCGAACGGTTGCTCAGTCCTTGTCGGCGCCCGGGCCGAGGAACTTCTCGAAACCCTTGGGCAGCTTGAGGTTGGAGAAGTCCTGCTCCTCCTCCTGCTGACCGAAGGCGCTGCCCATCGCCTTGTCGCGTGCAGCGGTCGCCTTGTCCGCTGCCGCCTGCTCCTGCTGGGCGCGCTTGGCCGGGTTGCCGCTCTTGCCCTTCTTCTTCTTGGCCACCTGCTTGCCGCGCTTGCCGCCGCCACCGGGCATCCCCGGCATACCGGGCATGCCGCCGCCGCGGCGCATCTGACGCATCATCTTCTGCGCCTGGCCGAAACGCTCGAGCAACTGGTTGACCTCGGACACGGTCGTGCCGGCACCGCCGGCGATGCGGGCCCGGCGCGAACCGTTGATCTGCTTGGGATGCGTGCGCTCGAAGGGGGTCATCGAGCGCACCATCGCCTCGACCCGGTCGAACTCCCTCTCGTCCAGGGCGTTCAGCTGGTCCTTCATGCCCGCCATACCGGGCATCATGCCCATCAGCGCCTTGAGGTTGCCCATCTTCTTGATGGCCGCCATCTGCTGGAGGAAGTCATCGAAGGTGAAGTCCTCCTCGTCCATGAACTTGCGGGCCATCTCCGCGGCCTGCTGCCGGTCGAAGGCCTTCTCGGCCTGCTCGATCAGCGTGAGTATGTCGCCCATGTCCAGGATGCGCGATGCCATCCGGTCGGGGTGGAAGACCTCGATGTCCTTGGTCTGCTCACCGACCGAGGAGTACATGATCGGCCGCCCGGTGACCGACGCCACCGACAGCGCCGCACCGCCGCGCGCGTCACCGTCCAGCTTGGACAGCACGACACCGGTGAAGTCGACACCCTGCTGGAACGCGAGCGCCGTCTCGATGGCCGCCTGGCCGATCATCGCGTCGATCACGAACAGCACCTCGTCGGGCTGGATCGCCTCACGGATGTCGGCCGCCTGCTTCATCAGCGCCTCGTCCACCGCCAGGCGACCGGCGGTATCGACGATCACCACGTCGTACTGCCGCACCTTGGCCTGACCCACACCCGCCTGGGCGACCCACACCGGGTCGCCGTACGACTGAGTGCCCTCGCCGGTCGCAGCATCGTGCCCACCCTCGTTGCCCCGCTCCGGAGCGAAGCACGGCACGCCGGCGCGCTCGGCGACGACCTCCAGCTGGGTGACCGCGTTGGGGCGCTGCAGGTCCGCTGCGACGAGCACCGGGAAGTGCCCCTTGTCGCGCAGGTGCCGCGCCAGCTTGCCGGCGAACGTCGTCTTACCCGAGCCCTGCAGGCCGGCCAGCATGATGACCGTCGGCGGCCGCTTGGCCAGCTGCAACTCCCGGGTCTG
Organism: Flexivirga sp.; assembly: GCF_051955415.1. Classification (NCBI taxonomy): domain Bacteria; kingdom Bacillati; phylum Actinomycetota; class Actinomycetes; order Micrococcales; family Dermacoccaceae; genus Flexivirga; species Flexivirga sp. The sequence goes on along the minus strand of NZ_JBQCGS010000064.1, from coordinate 5,623 downwards.
ACCGCCGAGGACCTCGATGAGTTCCTCGTTGACGATCTTGACGACCTGCTGCCCGGGGTTGAGCGCCTGGCTCACTTCCGCGCCCAGCGCCCGCTCCCGGACCCGCCCGGTGAACTCGCGCACCACCGGCGTCGCGACATCGGCGTCGATCAGCGCCAGCCGGATGTCGCGGATGGTGGAGTTGATATCGGACTCGGACAGGCGACCCTTGCCCCGGAGGTTCTTGAAGGTCGACGTCAGGCGGTCGGACAGGCTGTTGAACACGCAGGCAAGGTTAACTGACTCGACGATGCGTTCCTCATCCTCGAGTCGGTTCACGAGCCCTTGGCCGGTCATCCGGCCGGCGCGCCATCGCACGCGTCGATGAGCGCCGCGATGATGCGTGCCACCTCCGGCGGCGCGGGCGGCCGGCCGTCGACGGGCACCGCGTAGAAGGTGTCGAGCGTTTGGCCGGCATACGTGGCCACGTGCGCCGATCGTATGGCGAGCCGGTGCGCGGCGAACGTCTCACCGAGATCGCCGAGCAGACCAGGACGGTCCTGCGCGCACACCTCGATGACCAGAGCATCCTCGGAGCCGGCCGGCACGAGCGTCGCCCGCGACGGCGGGGAGCCGTATGCCCGGCGGGGCGGGGCGGTCGCCCGTTCTCGACGCGGCACCCCCTCACGCAGCCGCCGGCCCAGCTGCTCCGCGTCCGGCAGGTCGGCCAGCGGCGCCTCCACCCGCCAGGTGTTGTGCGCGATGCCGCCGGTCGTGCGGATCCGGGCGGCCCGCACCGTCATACCGAACGACGCGAGCACGGCGGCACTGTGCGCGAACAGGCCGGGGCGGTCCCGGTCGGCAATCCGGACGATCGCGCCGGATGCGGTCGCAGTCACCAGCACGTATGGCGCACCGGCGCCGACCCGGGCGCGGATCTGCGCACCGAGCGGCTCGACGCACTCGGGCGCGGCCGGGTGCCGGCCGCTCAATGCGGCACGGCCGTGCTGCGCCAGCCGGTGAACGAGTTCGGCCCGCCAGGCGGTCCAGGCCTGCGGGCCGGCCGCGAGGGCGTCCGCCTCGGTCAGCGCCACCAGCAGCTCGAGCAGGTCGGCGCGTTCCGCCACGGCCGTCACGAGCGCGTGAACGGTCGCTGGGTCGTCCGGGTCCCGGCGGGTCGCGAGGTCCACGGCGGTGAGGTGCTCACGCACCAGCAGCTCCACCGTCCGCACGTCCTCCGGCGGGTAGCCCATCCGCCGCGCGACGTTGCCGGCGACCGGTGCCCCCTCGACCGCGTGGTCGTGCACGCCGGCGATCTTGCCGATGTCGTGCAGCAGTGCGGCGACCAGCAACAGATCCGGCCGCCGCACCCGGTGCCGCAACGCCGCGGCGCGCACCACCGTCTCGACAAGGTGCCGGTCGACGGTGTGCCGGTGCACCGGATTGCGCTGCGGACGGCTGCGCACCGCCGCCCACTCCGGCAGCCAGGCGCCCACGACACCGGCCAGGTCGAGCGTCTCCCAGACCTGCGGCAGGCCGGCGCCGGCCGCGAGCAGATCCACGAACGTCTCTCGGACCTGCTCCGGCCACGGGGCGGGCGGCACCGGCATCGGATCGGTGAGGTTCGCGACGGTGGCCGGCCCCAACGGCAGGCCGTGGCGGGCGGCGGCGCCGGCGGCACGCAGCACCGTCAGCGGACCACCACCACCGACCTCGCGGCGGCCGAGGACCACCTCACCGTCGTGCCGGTAGAGGCCGTGACCGAGCGGGTGCAGCACCGGCCGCCGGGGGCCGGTCCGCAGGGTGCGGGCACGTTGCGACTGGCCGGCCCGCCGGGCGGTGTCCTCCAGCGCATGGGCGATCGCGCGTCCGGCCTGCACGACCGAGGTGAGCAGGGCGTCGGCGTCGTCGTCGCCGAGCAGCGCGGCGACCGCGTCCTGCTCCTGGCGGGTGAGCCGGTCACGCCCGCGGCCGGTGACGACGTGCAACGCGTCCCGCACGTCCAGCAGCCGCGCGTAGGCGGTGTCCACCGCTCCGTGCGGCCGGTCCGCCAGCCAGGTCGCCGCGAGCGCCCGCAGCACCGTCATGTCGCGCAGCCCGCCGGCCGCCTCCTTCAGATCCGGCTCCAGGTCGTGGGTCAGGTCGCCGTGCCGGCGGTGCCGGGTCTGCACCGACTCCAGCAGTTCGGGCAGCCGTCGGCGGGAGTTCGCCCGCCAGTCGTGGGCGATGTCCTGCCGGACCTGGGCGACCAGCAACGGGTCGCCGTTGACGTGCTCGATGTCCAGCAGCCCGATGGCTGCGGTCAGGTCGTCGGCGGCGGTCGCCCGGCACTGCTTCGGCGTGCGCACACTGTGATCGAGGCGAATCCCCTTGTCCCACAACGGATACCACACACGGTCGGCGAATCCCGGCAGGTCGTGTGGTCCGCGACCGTCGTGCAACAGCACCACGTCGTAGTCGGACAAGGGCCCGCTGTCCCCGCGGGCGATGCCGCCGACCACCGCCAGCGCGACACCCGCAGCCGGTGGCTGCGCCTCCTGCCAGACCTGTGTCAGCACTCCCCTGGTGTATGCCGTCAGGCGTGCCCTCCGACGCTGTCCCGCCCCGGCCGTGGCGAAGTCGCGGGTGCCGGCCAGGTCCAACCGTGCCCGGTCGACGCCCATGATCTCGATACGCTCCTTCGTCGCTACTCGATCGGCTGGAGAGTCGCTACTCGATCGGCTAGAGAGCCGAGTCGCCGTGCTCGCCGGTGCGAACCCGCACGACATCCTCGATCGGCAGCACCCAGACCTTGCCGTCGCCGATCCGCCCGGTCTGCGTGGTCTTGACGATGACATCCACCACGCTGCGGACGTCCAGGTCCTCCACGACCACCTCGAGCCGGATCTTCGGCACGAAGTCCACGGCATACTCGGCGCCGCGGTAGACCTCGCTGTGCCCCCGCTGCCGGCCGTAGCCACTGGCTTCGCTGACCGTCATACCGCTGATGCCGTAGGCCTCCAGCGCCTCCTTCACCTCCTCGAGCCGGAACGGCTTGATGATCGCGGTGACGAGTTTCATGCCTGCACCTCTTCCTTGGTCGCCGTGCGGGCCGGCCGCTCCGGCCGGTGCCCGATCCGGCTGGCGGAGAAGACACTGCCGAAGTCGTATGCCGTTTCGGCGTGTTCGGCCTGGTCGATGCCCTCGGCCTCGTCCTCGGCGCTGATCCGCCAGCCCATCGTCACCTTCAGCGCGACGCCGATGACCGTGGTGACCACGCCGGTGTAGAGCAGCGCCACGCAGACGATGGCGAATTGCACGACCAGTTGCCGCCACTCGCCGTACGCCAGGCCCGTGCCGCGGGCGAAGACGCCCAGCGACAGGGTGCCCCACAGGCCGGACACCAGATGGACGCCGACCACGTCGAGCGAGTCGTCGAAGCCGAAACGGAACTTCAGCCCGATCGCGTATGCCGACGCCACCCCCGCCACCGCTCCGACGCCGATCGCACCGAGCGGGGTGACGTTGCCACAGGCCGGTGTGATCGCGACCAGTCCGGCGACGATGCCGGACGCGGCACCGACCGACGTGGCGTGGCCGTCGCGCAGTTTCTCCAGCACCAGCCAGCCGATCATCGCGGCGCACGTCGCGACGGTGGTGTTGACCCACACCAGGGCGGCGGATTCGTTGGCGCCCAAGGCGGATCCGGCGTTGAAGCCATACCAGCCGAACCACAGGATGCCCGAGCCGAGCATCACCAGCGGCACGTTGTGCGGCCGCATCGGTGAGCTGCCGAATCCGGCGCGCTTGCCGATCAGCAGCGCCAGGACCAGACCGGCGATGCCCGCGTTGATGTGCACCACGGTCCCGCCGGCGAAATCGATGGGGGCCACTTTCGCCATACCGTCGGCCGTGCCGAAGAGTTTGGCGGCGATCCCGTCGGCCGACCCGGAAAGCAGGCCACCGCCCCAGACCATGTGCGCCAGCGGGAAATACGCCACGGTGACCCACAGCCCGGAGAACACCAGCCAGGTGGCGAACTTCGCCCGGTCGGCGATCGCACCGCTGATCAGGGCGACGGTGATCGCGGCAAAGGTGAACTGGAATCCGGCGAACACCAGCGTCGGTATGCCGCCCGCCTGCAGCACGGTGCCGCCCGGCTCACCCGGCAGCAGACCGGACAGCCCGAAGAACTGGAACGGACCGGCGAAGATCCCGAGATGGTCGTGGGTGCCGAAGGACATCGAGTAGCCCCACAGCACATAGATGATCCCGATGACGCCCAGCGCTCCGAACGACATCATCATCATGTTGAGCACTCCGCGTGATCGCCCGAGTCCGCCGTAGAACAGCGCGAGCCCGGGGATCGTCATGAAGAGCACCAGGGATGCCGAGATCAGCATCCAGGCCGTGTTGCCGGTGTCGAGTGTCGGTGGCGCCGCCGCCGACAACCCGTGCATCAAGGAGGTCATGCGAAAAACCTTGGCAACGGCCGGTTTCGGTCAGCGTCTCGTGCGTGTTACGGCCGTGTTGCGTGTTCGGCAGTGCGTTACCGGCAGGTTTCGCTCGCCGCGCATAATGGCGGTATGACGTCCCTCGTGCTGCCCGGCCCGGTGCGCCGCATGCACGACGCGGTGCGGCATCGAGCCGCCGTACAACTGCGCGAGCGGGTGGCGGGTGAGGACGCGCAGCGGCGCGCGGACGGCATCTGGGGCAAGCCGGGGCAGCGCTGGTTCACCCCCGATGACCCGATCTGGCGGGTGCACCTGGATGCGTCCATGTTCGTCGCCGGGATCCGCGCACTGCTGTTGCAGTCGTTGCATCCGCTGGCGATGGCCGGGGTCGACCAGCACTCCAACTATCGCGACGACCCGTGGGGTCGGCTGCAGCAGACCAGCAACTTCATCTCCACCACGACGTTCGGCACCATCCCGGACGCGGAGCGCCTCCTGGCGCGGGTGCGCGGCATCCACCGGCGAGTGCACGGCACCTTCGAGGGCGTCGACTACCGCGCCGACGATCCGCACCTGCTGGCCTGGGTGCATGCGGCGGAGGCCGACAGCTTCCTGACCTGCTATCGCGCCTTCGGTGGCGGCACGCTCAGCGACGCCGAGGCCGACACGTATGTCGCTCAGATCGGCTCGGTGTCGAGTCGGCTCGGCTTCGGCGACGCTCCGGCCAGCGTCGCGTCGCTGCGCGAGACGCTCGCGTCATACCGCCCGCAACTGCGGGCGACGCCGGCCGCGCGCGAGGCGTTGCGCTTCATCCTGTGGGAGCCGCCCCTGCCGCCGGCCGCACGGCCGGGCTACCTGAGCCTGGTCGCCGGCGCCATCGGGACCCTTCCGCCATACGCCCGCCGGATGCTGGGCCTGCGGATGCCGCCGGGCGGGGCGGCGTTGCTGCGCGGGGTCGGCGTCGCCGGCGCCAAGGGCGTGCGCTGGATGCTGGCCGACCCGCAGGTGCAGGCCGACCGCCGCGTCAACCAGGCCGCTGAGGCTTTCCGCGACTCCTGACCAGGTATGGCGACAGCGCAGGTCAGGTGACGGCAGAACGAGCCCACTCGCGATGGAGCGACGACTGAGAAGGGGGGGGGGGCCCCACCAAAAAGTTGGGTGTGGGGGCCCCCCCCCGCCGCCCGGGCGCCAAAAAAAAAAACAAAACACCA